>JAGTAM010000360.1 GCA_023422485.1 Pseudomonadota bacterium
GCCGCGCCAGAGCACCGGCCAAGCCCGCTCCCACAGTCCCGCCGCCCGCGCTTGCGCCACCAGCCGGTCGAGGCGGCGGCGCGCCGAGCCCTGGCGGTCATCGCTCGCGGAGATCGTCCGTTCGGCCTCGCTCATCGTGTCCGGTCGCGGCTCCCGCGGGCGCCGGGCAGACGAGCCCCGCGCACGAATGAGGAAGCTAGCATGGTGACGGGCGCGCTCCGCCGGGTCAAATCCGCCCAGGCGCGCTTCGGCAGCTCATGCCGCGGCGCGCGAAAGGTCACGACCGATCCGTGCGGCCAGCGGCACGCTCGCTTGGTTCTTGCCCTTGGCTTCGATCTCGAAGTCGGTCCAGACGAGGTGGCGGGCGACCAGCGCGTTGACCGCCTCATTCCACATCAGCTCTGAATGCGCGGCGAGATCGCGCCAGGAATGACCTCCGCCGGAGAGGGCGGGATAATCCGGCAGGGCGGTGGGATCGTGCTCTGGCAGCAGTGTTTCCCGTGAAACACTGATGTGGCTCACCGGCCGCACGCCGCGCCACGAGTCGATCACCGCCTGGATGCGGGGATCGTCGGGCTCGATGTACTCGCCGCGGCTCTCGACCCAGTGATGGTGCAGGTCGAGGACCACCGGGACTCGGTCAGCGAGCCGCAGGACCGCGTCGAGGCCGAATAATGATTCGTCGTTCTCGACGGTGAGCAGGTTGCGCGCGGTTTCCGAGATCAGCGACAGGCTCTCGCGGAAACCCTCGATGCCAGGCTCGCGTCCGCCGATATGGATGTTCACGTGCGCGCCGAACGGGTGCCAGCCCGAGCCGTAGCCCAGCATCGCCATCACCTCGGCATGGTATTCCAGTTCGGCGATACCGTTCGTTTGCGCGTTCGGATTGCGCGAGGCGATGATGCAGAACGGGCCGGGATGCATGCTGAGCCGCACATCCCCCGCCCGTGCCTGCTCGCCGATCCGGGCCAAGCCGGTCTCGATCAGGGCGCGCATCGGGGCTTGCGCGTAGAGCGGCACGGCCACCGGATGGGTGTAGCCGGGCAGGACCGAGCTTGCCATGCGCAGGAGCCGCTCCAGGGGCGGCCGGCCCGAAACCCATGCGATCTGGCGTTCGAGCGCCGCGAGGTTGTGGCGCACCACGCCCTCCAGCTTCTCGTAGCGCGCGGCGGGGCCGAGGCGCTCCAGATGCGCCATCGTCACCGTGCCGAGATTCATCAGCTTGGCCGCATCCTTGGCGGCCTTCAGGGTTTTGTGAGCCGGGTCCGGATCGGGGATGAAGGTGCAGCAGAAGCCGAGGCGGGGCGGCTCGGACGTGTTCGGCTCGGAACGGTTCGGTTTGCGCGACATGGCGCGATAACGCGTCAGGGCCGGCTTCGTCCCCTTCTGGAAAGGATCAATCCTCCGTGCGCAGGGCGTCCACTGCCGCGCCGGCGAGGTTGGCGGCCATCAGCCGCTCGATCTCGCCCTCAACCGGTCCGAGGCGGGCGTTAAGCGCCGCGATCCGGGCCGCCTGTTCGCGGGCGAGGCGAGTGGCGGCGGCGAGATCCACCGCCTCGAACCGGACCGTCTCGCCGGGACGGCGCTGAGCGATCCGCCGGAGGTCGGCGGAGATCACGGTAGCGATCTTCGGGTAGCCGCCGGTGGTCTGGCGGTCGGCGAGCAGGACGATGGGGCGTCCCGAGCCCGGCACCTGCACCGAGCCCGCCACGGTGGCGTCGGAGACGATGTTGAAGCCGGCGGGGCCGTGGGCGATCTCCGGACCGTCGAGCTGGTAGCCCATCCGGTCGGCGCGGTTCGAGACAGTGAAGGTCTGGCCCAAGAAGGTCGCGAGGCCGGCTTGCGAGAAATGATCGTCCTGGGGGCCGAGGACGACGCGGATCGGCGCCTCGCGCTCCAGCACGATCGCGTCGAGGCAGATCTCCGCTTCGCTCGAATTCGCGGGGGTGAGAGGCAGGCGGTCCCCGGCGCGCAAGGCGCGCCCGTCGAGGCCGCCGAGCGACGCGCGCTGATGCAGGGCACGGCTGCCCATCACGCTGCGGACGGTGAATCCCCCGGAGACCGCGAGAGTGGCGAACACGCCCTCGCGCGGGCGCTCGACCGTCAGCTCCGAGCCCTCCCGCAGGATGAAGGAGCGGTGCGCGGCGACCGGCTCGCCGTCGAGTCGCAGCCCGCTCGGCGCACCCGCCAGCGCGAGGCGCGCCGCGCCGCCCTCGACGCGCAGGCTCACCCCGGCGAGGCCGAGTTCGAGTGCCGCCGCATCGGGCGCGTTGCCGACGAGAACGTTGGCCGCAGCGTGGGCGAGCGGGTCCATCGGTCCCGATGCCGAGAGCCCGAAGCGCAGGTAGCCGCGCCGGCCGCCATCCTGGATCGAGGCTGCGCCGGTGAGCCGAGTAAGGTGCAGATGGGCGCTCATCGCAGAAGCGCGCGAGGCAAAAGCGCACGAGCCGGGCTCGGTCGGATCTTCGCCCGCCGATCGCGCAGCGGGGCCCGGTGCCTGAGTGAAACTTGCGCCATCACCCCTCGCACAGCTCGGCCACCGGCTCACCGGCCTCCGCTGCGGCGGCGAGCGCGTCCCAGCGGTGGGCCGGGGTCGGGACGAAGCGGACCCGGTCGCCGGGGCGGAGCAGGAAGACGGGATCGCGCTGCGGAACAAAGGTCTTTTTGGGGGTCCGCCCGAGAAGATGCCAGCCGCTCGGGGCCGCGATGCTCGCTACCAGAGCCTGGGCGCCGCCGATGGAGATGGTGCCGGCCGGCGTCACCGGGCGCGGGCTCGGGCGACGCGACAGGGCGAGACCGGGGTCGAGCCCTTCGAGATAGGCGTAGCCCGGCAGGAAGCCGATCATCGCGACCCGGTATTCGGGCGCGCTGTGGCGCTCGATCACCGCCTCCGGCGCAAGGCCGTGATGGGCGGCGACCGCGTCGAGATCGATCCCGAATTCACCGCCATAGACCACGGGAATGCGCCACAGCCGTGGGCTCGGCACCGCCGCGAGGGGCTTGCCCGCGAGCGCCAGGACGGCGTGGCCGAGTTCGTCCGGGTCGGCGCGCAGGGGATCGAGATGGACGGTCAGCGAGCGGTAGGTCGGCACCGTCTCCACGATGCCGGGCAGCGCGCGTGCGGCGAGCGCCGCGTCGAGGGCGAGCACGCGGGCGCTGAGACCCGCATCGATCGACGCACCGAACTCGATGGTGAAGGCCGTGTCCCCGCAGGCGAGAAGCCGCGGTGCGGGCTCCGCCGTGATCGATTGCGTCATGACCGATGGCATCTTGGCCGGCAGGCTAACCGATCCGGCGGCCTGCCGCGAGGCGATGCGTTCATACCAAATCCGTTCAATCCCTTCGGGATGGCGGATTTGGACTTAGCTCAAGCGCCGCGCGCGCTTGCTGATCCGCTCCCCGCTCCGATCGAGCGGAGACCGTATCAGAACCCCGCCGCGAGGCGGTGGGGCGTCGCCGCCCGTCCGGCGGCCGCGGCCTGGCGGTAGAGGCCGCGGTGCTGGGAATCCGGGACGAGGGCCTCGGTCAGGCCGATCACGGTCTCGGCCGCCCCCAGCAGTAGTGCGCCGTCGGGGGTGAGCGTCTTGGCGATCCGCTCCAGCACGTCGGTCTTGGTCGGCGCGTCGAAGTAGATCAGCAC
>JAGTAM010000382.1 GCA_023422485.1 Pseudomonadota bacterium
GGCCGCATCGTCGACACCGCCAACGGCATGATCAGCCACAGCGAGGGCCAGGGCTACGGCATGCTGATCGCGGTCGCCGCCGGCGACCGGGCCGCCTTCGAGCGGATCTGGGGCTGGACCCGCGCCAACCTGATGGTGCGCTCCGACGAGCTGCTGGCCTGGCGCTGGGCCCCCGACCACCGCCCGGCGGTCTCCGACATGAACAACGCCACCGACGGCGACATCCTCGTCGCCTGGGCGCTGACCGAGGCGGCGGAGGCCTGGGGCGAGCCGTCCTACCGCACCGCCGCGCGCCGCATCGCCGTCGAGTTCGGCCGCAAGACCATCCTGTTCAAGGACCCGCACGGGCCGCTCCTGTTGCCGGCGGTCTCCGGCTTCTCCGCCCGCGACCGCGCCGACGGCCCGCTCATCAACCTGTCCTACTGGGTGTTTCCCGCCTTCCAGCGCCTGCCGATCGTCGCCCCCGAATACGACTGGGCCTCGCTGATCCGCAGCGGCCTCGATTTCCTGCGCCAGTCCCGCTTCGGCCCGAGCAGCCTGCCGACCGAGTGGATCTCGGCCAAGGACGCCTTGCGCCCCGCCGACGGCTTCCCGCCGCTGTTCTCCTACAACGCGATCCGCGTGCCGCTCTATCTCGCCTGGGCCGGGGTCGGACGGCCCGAGGATTACGCACCGTTCAAGACGCTATGGGGCGGAATCGACCGCGAGCGCCTGCCGATCGTCGACACCCGTGACGGGCAGCCGGTCGAGTGGCTGAGCGAGGTCGGCTACACGGCCATCCCCGCACTCACCGCCTGCGCTGCGGACGGCACGCCCTTTCCCGAACCGTTAAGAACCGTGCAGGACAATCAGAACTACTATCCGACGACCCTCCATCTCCTCGCGCTGATCGCGGCCCGAATGCGGTATCCGTCATGCGTGAAGTCCTGACGCCCCCCGCCCTCCTCGCCCTCGCCCTGCTCGCGGCGGCGCCCGCCGCAGCCCAGGGCGGCGCCCCGCCGGCACCCGAGCCCCCCCGCATCGTCTACGGCGACGGCGCCCGCGCGCCCGCGATCGTGGTCGATCCCGAGACCGGCGGCACGCCCGGCATGGTCGACGAGAGCGCGCTGCGCTACTACGCCTCGCAGAAGCAGACCGCGCGGATGAAGGCCGAGATCGCGCGGCTGAAGCGGCTCTATCCGGGCTGGACCGAGCCCTCCGACCTCGACACCCTGCAGCCGAGCCCGCCCGAGGAGGCGCCGCTGTGGGATCTCTTCACCGCCGGGCGCTTCCAGGACCTGCGCGCGGCGATCAGCACGCGCCGCTCCGTCGAGCCGAACTGGCAGCCCTCGGAGGAACTCGCGCGCAAGCTCCGCCGGGCCGAGTTCCGCAACAGCATCAAGGCCGCCGCGGAGCGGAACGCTTCGGGCAAGAACGCCGACGAGGTGGTCGCGCTCTACCGCGCCGATCCCGGCGCCCTCGACCCGACCGACCTCGAGAGCCTCTGGACCGTCGCCGACGCGCTCGCCGCCACGGGGGCCTCCGAGGACGCCTTCGACCTCTATAAATCCGTCCTCGACGGCAGCGCCGATGCGGGTGCGCGGCTCGCCACGATCCAGAAGGCGATGGGCCATCTCAAGATGGATGCGGCCGAGCGGCTCATCGCCATGGGGCGCACCGTCTCGGAGGGCGTGTCGGAATTCGACGCGATCCGCCTCGACATCACCCGCGCCCGCATCGCCGCCTTCCTGCACGACGAGCCGGCCCAGACGCCGACGCTCGCCGACCTCACCGCCTTCCAGACCTATGCCCGCAAGAGCGGCGACCCGAGCCAGACCGGCCTGCTCGGCTGGTACGCCTACAAGCGGCGCCAGTTCCGCGAGGCGCTGGAATGGTTCAAGCTCGCCATCGGCCGCGGCGGCGACGCCATGGTCGCCCACGGCCTCGCCCATACCTTGCGCGAACTCAACATGCTGCGCGAGGCGGAAGAGGTGGCCTATGCTTGGCGCGACCGCTTCGTCGGCAACGAGTTGCTGTTCATCGACGTGCTCGAACGCAAGCTGACCCAGGCCAACCCGCCCTTCATCGAGCCGGCCCGGATCGAGCGCTACGCCAAGGTCGTGATCGCCTCCGCCTCCGGCGAGGGCGCGCAGGGACTGGCGTGGTACGCCTACAATTCCTGCCAGTTCGACACGGCGCTCGAATGGTTCCAGCGCGCCGTCGCCTGGATGCCGAGCGAGACCACGGTGTTCGGCTACGCCCTCACGCTCCAGCGTCTCAAGCGCCAGCGCCCCTATCTCGAGGTCGTGAACCGCTACGACGGCCTGTTTCCGAAGGTCGTCGACCTGCTGTTCCGCGAGGATCCCGGCGGGCCGCCCCTGCCCTGCGCCGCCCCGCAGCCGCCGCCGGCCCGGTCCCCGGCGCAGGCGAAGACCGAGCCGAAGCCCGACGTCCCCTCCTACGGGCGCGTGCCGCGGCCGGACGCGGCCAATGTCGGCGCCCAGACCGGCACGGTGCCGGCGGCGGTGCAGCGCAACGAGTTCCCGCTGAGCGTGCCCCTCGACAATTCCTTGCGCTACCCGCCGGGTTCGCTGCAGCGGGCGCTCTCCGAGCCGGCCGCGCCCGGCTCCTACGCCCGCGAGCCCGTGACCGCGCGGCCGCCGCTGGTAGCGCGGCGGGTGAACGGGGCGGGGCCGATGCCCTACGAGCGCTACGGCTTCGCCCTGCTGCCGGGCTATAACGGCCTCGACAAGCCCGAGGGGCTCTCCCCGGCGCCCCCCGGCACGCTGTGGCAGGACCAGCAGGCCGAGCGCGGCCGGGCCGCGTCAAACCCGGAGAGCGACCGCTTCTCGGTGCCCTCCCGCCTCTCCTCCGGGGCCGGGCCGAACGGGAAAGGGTTTCCGTGAGATCGCGTCTCCTCCGGCCTCTCGCGGCGCTCCCGACCCTGCTCCTCGCCGCCGCCCTCCCTCAGGCCGCCTTCGCCCAATCCGCGCCGGTCCTGCGCCTGCCCGGTGCCGGCCCGGTCGCGGGCGTGGTCGAGACGCGCCTGCGCGACGGATTCGACCAGCGCATCCGCTTCGAGGGCGGCGACGGCCGCAACCATGCCGAGGTGGCCCTGCGCAACGAGACCGGCGACCTGCTGCTCGCCTTCCCGCCGCGGCTGGCCAAGCCGAGCCAGTTCGGCATCGAGGGCGAGATCGCCGTCCGGTTTCCGGGTCAGCCCCTTCGCGTCGTCGCGCCGCGGCGCAACGGCTACGGACCGGTCGGCCTCGCGCTCGGCACCGACTGCCTCTACGCTTGGCAATGGTTCGAGCGGGCGAGCGCGGCCCAGCGCGTCGCCAGCCGCGGCGGCCTGTTCGACGGGTCGGTGGCGCCGACCGCGGGCCGGCGCGCCCTCTCGATCCGGATCCGGCTGTGCCGTACGGCGCAGGCGAGCCTCGACGATCTCGTCGCCGCAGTCGAGCGGATGACCATCAGCCTTCCCGGCGAACCGGGAGTCCGGCCCGTCCCGTCCCGGCCGCGCCCGGCCGCGATCCGGCGCGAAAGGATCGCTCCGGCAAAGCGGCAGGCCGCCCGGCCCGCCCCCAGCGAAGCGCCCACCGAGGCCGCACCGAAACAGGCGCCTGCTCCTCCGGCCCAACCGCAGGCCGCGCCGCCGCTG
>JAGTAM010000441.1 GCA_023422485.1 Pseudomonadota bacterium
GGCGGGGGAGGGGCGAAGAACGGGACGCTGATGGCGATGCTGATGCGGCTCCTCGACGCCGTGGTGCTGAACGCGGACGAGATCGGCTGGTCCTCGGACTTCCTGGAGGCGCAGGCCTTCGCCTATCTCGCTCTGCGCGCCCTCGAAGGCCTGCCGCTCACTTACCCGACCACCACAGGGGTCAGCGCGCCGGTCACGGGCGGGATCATCTCCGAGCCGTGAGCCCCGTCCTTTGAGTCTCGGCCACGCCCTGCGCCGCATCGTCGAGGAGTATCCGCTCGCGCGCACCGATCCGCCGGCCGGGCACCCGCTGGCCCACGTCATCCGGAAAGGCGCGCCGGACGAGCTGCGCCGGGCGCTCGCACCGCTCGACGGACCGTTCCTGGTCAAGGGCAGCCCCGGCCGCGGCAGCCACTGGGCCGCGGTGCCATGGCTGGCGATGTTCGACCCCGCCGTGACGACGAGCGCCACGAGCGGCTTCTACCTCGTCTACCTGTTTCCGGCGCATCGCGAGGCAGTGCATCTCTCGCTGGCGCAAGGGACCGTGGCGGCGATCCGCGAGCACGGTGCCCGCGCAGGCGAGCACCTGCGCGCCAGCGGCGTTCGGCTGCGGCAACGACTCTCGGACTTCTCGGATGTCCTGCCCGTTACCGCGATCACGCTCGGCACTTCCGGCGAATTGCCCGAGGGCTACGAAGCCGCCCACATCCTCGGCCTGACCTACGACCTCGATGCCCTGGCCGACGAGCGCCGGCTGCGCGCCGATCTCGCCACCGGCCTCGCCGCCTACCGGGCGCTGAAGGCGCGGGGCGGGCTCATGTTCTGATGCAGGGCCGTCACCGCAGGCGGAAGCTGGCCCTTCGCGCTATCCCGCGCTAAGGCACGCGCGCCATGTCGCACAACACCTTCGGCCACCTGTTCCGCGTCACCACCTTCGGCGAGAGCCACGGGGTGGCGCTCGGCTGCGTGGTGGACGGGTGCCCGCCCGGCCTTGCGCTGGAGGCCGAGGAGATCCAGGCCGAACTCGATCGGCGCAAGCCCGGCCAGTCGCGCTTCACCACGCAGCGGCGCGAGCCCGATCAGGTGAAGATCCTGTCGGGCGTGTTCAGCGACGACCGCACCGGCGGGCGCCAGCTCACCACGGGCACGCCGATCGCGCTGATGATCGAGAACACCGATCAGCGCTCGAAAGACTATTCCGAGATCCGCGACAGCTACCGCCCCGGCCACGCCGACTACACCTACGACGCCAAGTACGGCATCCGCGATTACCGCGGCGGCGGACGCTCCTCCGCGCGGGAGACCGCGGCACGGGTCGCGGCCGGCGCGGTCGCTCGCAAGGTGATCCCCGGCATCACCATCCGCGCCGCCCTTGTGCAGATGGGCCCGCACGCGATCGACCGCGCGAACTGGGATTGGGACGAGGTCGGCAACAACCCGTTCTTCTGCCCGGACCCCAAGGCGGCGGCCCTCTACGAGACCTATCTCGACGGCATCCGCAAGGACGGTTCCTCGGTCGGCGCTGTGATCGAGGTGATCGCGGAGGGCGTGCCCCCCGGCCTCGGCGCGCCGATCTACGGCAAGCTCGATGCGGATCTCGCCGCGGCGATGATGTCGATCAACGCGGTCAAGGGCGTCGAGATCGGCGACGGCTTCGCCGCGGCCGCCTTGCGCGGTGAGGACAATGCCGACGAGATGCGCGCCGGCAACGACGGCCGCCCACGCTTCCTCGCCAACCATGCCGGCGGCATTCTAGGGGGCATCTCATCGGGCGAGCCGGTGGTGGTGCGCTTTGCCGTGAAGCCGACCTCCTCGATCCTGACACCCCGCCAGAGCGTGAACCGCGACGGCGCGGAGATCGACCTCATCACCAAGGGCCGCCACGACCCCTGCGTCGGCATCCGTGCCGTGCCCGTCGCCGAGGCGATGATGGCCTGCGTGCTGGCCGATCACTATCTTCGCCATCGCGGCCAGGTTGGCGAACGCGCCTGACCTGCCCTTTCGAACCGCTGAACGAGACGAAGCCCGTGCCCCATTGCAGCGTCACCGAGGCCATCGAGGCCTTCGCCCGCGGCGAGATCGTCGTCGTCACCGACGACGACGACCGCGAGAACGAGGGCGACCTCGTCGTCGCCGCCTCGCTCTGCACGCCGGAGAAGATGGCGTTCATCATCCGCAACACCTGCGGCATCGTCTGCGCCCCGATCACCCTCGACGAGGCGCGCCGCCTCCATCTCGACCCGATGGTGGCCTCGAACGACGCGCCGCTCGGCACCGCCTTCACCGTCACCGTCGACGTGCGCCACGGGCTGACCACCGGCATCTCGGCCGAGCAGCGCTGCAACACGGTGCGGGCGCTGGCCAACGGCAATATGGGTGCGGGCGACTTCGTGCGGCCCGGCCACGTCTTCCCACTGATCGCCCGCGACGGCGGCGTGCTGATGCGCTCGGGCCATACCGAGGCCGCGGTCGATCTGTGCAAGCTCGCGGGTCTGCCGCCGGTCGGCGTGATCTGCGAACTCGCCAACGACGACGGCACCGTGATGAAGGGGCCGCAGATCGACGACTTCTCCGAGCGCCACGGCCTCAAGCGCGTCTCGGTCGCCGACCTCATCGCCTACCGGCAGGCCCGCGACCGTCTGGTGGAGCGGGTCGGCACCTTCCCGGTGAAGACCGAGTTCGGCGCGATGACCGGCTACGCCTACGTCACGCCGTTCGAGCCGATCCAGCAATTCGCCTTCGTCCACGGCGCCATCGGCGATGGCCGCAACGTGCCGGTGCGCCTGCACCGCTCCAACGTCGTCGCCGACGTGATCGAGGGCGGGGGACAGATCGAGAGCGTGATGCGCCGCTTCGCCAAGGAGGGCCGCGGCATCCTCGTCTACCTGCGCGACGGCACCGCGGGCGTACCGCTCAACCGCTACGCCGACGAGGGCGCCGAGGCGCAGCGGGTGCGCCAGTGGCGCGAGGTGGGCCTGGGTGCGCAGATCCTGCGCGACCTCGGCGTGGTCTCGATCCGCAACCTGTCCTCCTCGTCGCGCTCCTATGTCGGCCTGTCGGGCTTCGGCATCGAGCTGGTCAGCGAGGAGCCGCTGGAAGGGTGAGCGGCTCCGCTCGCCGCCGGGGAGCCCGTCGCCCCCCGTGCGGAGAGAGTGAATGCGCACCGAACGCGGCGCTCACCCGGACACGCGTTCTACCC
>JAGTAM010000480.1 GCA_023422485.1 Pseudomonadota bacterium
CCTGCAGACCCTGGTGCGCGGCCTCAATCAGGTCGGGCTGAAGCCCACCGACATCATCGCGATCCTGCAGGCGGTGAAGACCGCCGGCGCCCTTCAGGCCGAGCTCGTGGTGCAGTAATGAGACCAACGCTGCGCATCGCCCTGTATTGGCTCGCCCTCACCGGGGCCGCCCTCGCGGCCGGCGGCGAGCATGCCGACCCGGCAAAGGAGGCGGCGATGCGGGCGCTCGCCGCTCGCGACGCCCCTCGTGACGTCTCCGCCCAGGATTTCGTCGCCAAGGAGCCGGCCAAGACCGGCTACTGCGCCAACATCGCCGACGCTGCCGCCGACGCGCGCTTCGCGTGGCAGAAGGAGCAGCTCGCGGCGATGGAGCGGCAGGTCGAGGAGCGGATCAAGCTCCTCGAAGAGAAGCGGGCCGAGTACGAGGCTTGGCTCAAGCGCCGCAACGAGTTCCTGGCCAAGGCCGACGAGAGCGTGGTCGCGGTCTACGCCAAGATGCGGCCCGACGCGGCCGCACTCCAGCTCGCCAATATGCCCGACGAGGCGGCGGCCGCCCTGCTGACCAAGCTCAGCGCCCGCACCGCCAGCGCCATCCTCTCCGAGATGGAGGCGGCCCGCGCCGCCGGCCTCGCCCGCGCCATGTCCGAATCCGGCCGCAAGGATGCGACCGCGCCGGCCCCGAAGAAGAACCAGAGGTCGTGATGCGCTTTCCCGCCACCGCTGCGGCGGCCCTGCTCGCCCTCTCGCTCGGCGCCTGCCAGAGCGATCTCGACCGCCTCGGCCGGCCGCCCGTACTGACGCCGATCGGCACCGGCCTCAACGCGCCGCGCGAGCCGCTGCCGACCTCCATCGGGGCCCTCGGCGCACGCCACAGCTACCACTCGACCTGGAGCCCGGCGAGCGCCGCGCTCTACCAGGATCCCCGTGCCCGCGACGTCGGCGACGTCATCACGGTCAGCATCGCCATCAACGACAAGGCGCAGTTCGACAACGCCACCGAGCGCGAGCGCAGCCAGAAGAGCTTCCTCGGCTTCGATTTCGGCTACGGCGTCTCGGGGCTGAAGGATTCGGCCACCGCCGACACCGGCATCCGCTCCGGCACCGAGACCAAGGGCCAGGGCTCGATCGACCGCAAGGAATCGCTCAGCCTCTCGGTCGCGGCGGTCGTCACGGAAGTGCTGCCCAACGGCAACGTGGTGATCTCGGGCTCGCAGGAAGTGCGGGTCAACAATGAGGTGCGCGTGCTCAACGTCGCCGGCATCGTCCGCCCGCGGGACATCTCGCGCAAGAATACCATCGACTACGACAAGATCGCCGAGGCCCGTATCTCCTACGGCGGCCGCGGGCGCCTCACCGACGTGCAGAATCCGACGCTGGGCCAGCAGGTCTTCGAGACCGTGGCGCCGTTCTGACGGTGCGCCCCGAGCGCACCTGCGCGAACGGCCTCGTTCGCGACAAGCGCGACGGCGCGCCGCCGCCGATGCGGCGAACCGCTGTCACCGCGAAGCGGTGAGAGCGAACCGAGGAGAATCGTGATGGCGGACGCCAAGGACACGAAGAAGGGCGGCAAGGGGTGGATCGGGGCGCTTGCCCTCGTCACCCTTGTCGCCGTCGGGACCGGGGGCGGGCTCGGCGTCTACCTTCTCGGCAGCGTCGAGAAGTCGGTCGATCTCAAGAAGCGCGAGGAGGCCGACAAGGCGGTGAAGGTGCTCAACTACACCGGCGACCTCTCCCTGCGCAGCGTCGGGTCCGTGGTGGCCAACCTCTCCGAGCCGACCGATTCCTGGGTCCGGATCGAATCCTCGGTCGTGTTCAAGACCGGGGCGCTCCCGAATCCCGACGTGACGCTGGCCGAGATCCGCGCCGACGCGCTCGCCTACCTGCGCACGCTCTCCATGGCGCAGATCGAGGGCGCGAGCGGCCTGCAGCACCTGCGCGAGGACCTCAACGAGCGCGTCGCGATCCGCACCAAGGGCGCGGTGCGCGAGCTCATCGTCGAATCGCTGGTGGTGCAATGAGTGGGCGGATGATCCGGCGCCTGACGCTGGCCGCAGCTCTCCTGGGCCTTTCCGCCACCGCCGCCCTGGCGCAGGGGGTAGCGCCCGGCGGCGTGACCGGCGTGCCCGGCCTCGACGCGCTGCTGCCGCCCGGCAACGGGGCGGCGTCCGGGCGCATCATCCAGCTCGTCGCGCTGCTCACCGTGCTGTCGCTTGCGCCGGGTCTGCTCGTGATGGTGACGAGCTTCACGCGGTTTGCCGTCGCCTTCTCGTTCTTGCGCTCGGGGCTCGGCCTGCAGAGCACGCCGGCCAACCTGTTCCTTGTCTCGCTGGCGCTCTTCATGACCTTCTACGTCATGGCGCCGACCTTCGACCGCGCCTGGAACGAGGGCGTGAAGCCGCTGCAGGAAAACCGCATCGGCGAAGAGGAGGCGTTTTCCAAGATCGTCGAACCGTTCCGCGAGTTCATGACCCAGCACGTGCGCCCGAAGGACCTTCAGACCTTTTCGGACTTGGCGAGCCGCAACTTCCCCAAGGCCGAACAGGGCGAAAAAATCGATCTGCGCATCCTGATCCCGGCCTTCATGATCTCGGAGCTGCGCCGGGGCTTCGAGATCGGATTCCTGATCGTGCTGCCCTTCCTCGTTATCGACATCATCGTCTCCACCATCGTGATGTCGATGGGCATGATGATGCTGCCGCCGACCGTGATCTCGCTGCCGTTCAAGGTACTGTTCTTCATCCTGATCGACGGCTGGAACCTGCTGGTCAGCGGCTTGGTGCGGTCGTTCTTCTGAAGCGCAGCATGGCGCGGTAGGCCCGCCGCTCGGTCTCGGCCTGCACCGTGGACGCCCGCACCTGCAGCAGGTCGCGGCGCGTCAGCAGCCCGACCAGGGCTCCGGTCTCCGGATCGGTCACGATGAGACGCCCCTGCCCGGTCGCCGCCATCACGTCGAGGGCGTGGGACACCGCGTCGTCGGGATGGACCACCGCGAGCGGCAGGCCGGCCATCTGCTCCCACAGCCGCTCCGCCCCGTGGCCGCCCTCCAGCGTCCAGTGCAGCGCCTGCCCGCGGGTCGCGAGGCCGACGGGGCGGCGCGCGGCATCGAGCACGGGGTAGGCCTGATGCCGCCCGGCCTGCATCGCGGCGACCGCCTCGGCGACGCCACTCTCGGCGTCGAGGGTGTCCACGTCGCGGACCATCACGTCACGCACGCGGGTGAGCATGTAGGGGTCGATGGCGTATTCGCGCGTCACGTGCTGGCCGCGGCGGGCGAGCTTTTCGGTCAAGATCGAGCGCTTCAGGAGGAGCACCGTGACGGCGTAGGCGGTCACCGTCGCGGCGAGCAGGGCGCCGAGGATCCGGACATCGCCGGTGAGTTCGACCGCGAACAGGGCGCCGGTGAGCGGCGCGCGCATGGTGCCGCCGAGCATCGCCGCCATGCCGAGCAGGGCCCAGAAGCCGTGAGCTCCCGGCAGGGCGAGGCCCGCGAGCCAGCCCATCGCTCCACCGAGGATCAGCAGCGGCGCCAGCACGCCGCCCGACGTGCCGGAGGCGAGCGCCACCAGCCAGATCGCCGCCTTGACCACGAGAATCAGCAGCACGGCCTTCACGGCGAGGTCGCCGTTGAGCAGATCGCCGATCACGTCGTAGCCGACGCCGAGCGCCCGCGGCTCGATCAGTCCGCCGAGACCCACGAACACGCCGCCGATGGCCGGCCACCACATCCAGTGCAGCGGAAGGTGCTCGAAGGCATCCTCCAGCCGGTAGAGCAGCGTCGTCAGCAGGCCCGACAACAGCCCGGCGAGAAGTCCGATCCCGGCACAGGCGATCAGTCCCCATCCCGGCAGCGCCGGATCGTTCGCGAAGGGAAACAGCGGGCCCGCCTCGAAGAGGAGCGGGCGAAGCGCCGCAGCGGTCAGGACGGCGGCCGTCACCGGCACGAAGCTGCGCGGGCGCCACTCGAACAGAAGCAGTTCGACCGCGAGCAGCACCGCGGCGACCGGCGTGCCGAAGATCGCCGTCATGCCGGCGGCGGCACCCGCCACCAGCAGGGCTTTCCGCTCGGCGTCGCTCAGATGGAAGAGCTGCGCAAACAGAGAGCCGACCGCGCCGCCGGTCATGATGATCGGCCCCTCCGCGCCGAATGGGCCGCCGGTGCCGATCGAGATCGCCGAAGAGAGCGGCTTCAGGACCGCCACCTTGGCCGACATCCGGCTCGCACCGATCAGGATCGCCTCGATCGCCTCGGGGATGCCGTGGCCGCGGATCTTTTCCGAGCCGTAGCGGGCCATCAGCCCGATCACGAGCCCGCCGATCACCGGAACCAGCACCACCCAGAGCGACGGCGTCACGCTGCCGAGCGAGCGCGGCACGGTGTCGAGCGTGCCGAACCAAGCGAGGTTCGTCACCAGCGCAATGAGCCGCAGGAGTCCGGCCGCCGCGAGGGTCGCGCCCGCACCGATCACGAGCGCCATCCCGACCAGCATCACGATGCGCGGGTCGGCGGTGAAGTCGCCGAGCGGGCGCCGCACGATCTGATTCGGCACCTGCCGGTGGACCGGCGCTTCCTGGTTCACATAGACCTCCCCTGATGACTGACGACCTTTATATGTCGTATCACGATATAATCTAGGTCGAGGCGATGGATCGGGCTTTGCATGGCGGGCGAATCATCGGCCGGGGAACCGCGGGAACTCTCGCGGTCGCATTACGCGGCGCTGGCGGCTTTCCGGTACGAGCTGCGGCGCTTCCTCGCCTTCAGCGAGGCAGCGGCGACGGGTGCTGGCTTGCCGCCGCAGCAGCATCAGGCCCTGCTCACCGTCGCGGGCCATCTCGGCCCGGAGCCGCCGACGGTCGGCCACATCGCCGAGCGCCTAATGATCGCGCCGCACAGCGCCGCTGAACTGGTGACCCGCATGGTCGCGGCCGGTCTCCTGACCAAGAGCCGCGGCGCGCAGGACCGGCGGCGAATGGAACTCGCCCTCACTCCGGAAGCCGAGGCGCTTTTGCGCCGACTGACTGCGGCGCATCTTGAGGAACTCGGCAGTCTGGAGCCGGCCTTGATCCGGGCGCTCGCGCTCCGAAGCGACGCGGTGCCGGGTCCGGACAGGGCGCAGCGGACGGAGGACACAGGCGCGTCCGGCCAGGGCGGTGAGGCGCCGTAGAGGGTCGGACGCGGTCAGCGTCCGGGCCGATCAACGCGCGTAGGACCAGAGATCGCGCCGGAACGCCCGGATCAGATACGCGTGCAGCGTCCTCAGACGCGCGAGGGCCGCTCTGGCCTGATCGACGACCGCCCCGGCCTCGACACGGAGAACGACGTCCGGCCCCTCGTCCGGATCGCCCTCGGCGATGAACAGCGCTCCGTCCCGGGCGACGATACGCATGAACCAGCCCTGGTCGATATCCTCCCAGACCATGCCGTCGGCGCCCGCGCCGGCGAGCGCCGTCAGGACGGCGCTCGTTTGCGGTACGTCGTCAGGCCAGGGGAAGGACACGACCGGCTGGTCCGCCTCCATCAGCAGCGGCGTCACCGAGAAATACGGGAACGGATGCGCCAGGGCCGCGGGCTTATCGTGCCGCCGGGCTTCGGCGATCAACCTCTCGTAATGGGCGACCAGGGCCGCCTCGCGGCCCGGCAGATCGATCACCGCAGCGAGATTGGCCACGCGGCACGGCAGATCGGGCGGGTCGAGGGGCAGGGGCAGGCGCAGCCGCTCCCAATCGCCCGGGCCGATGTCGTGGTCGGGGCCGACATAGAGGCTGTCGGCGATGCGGAAGGCGGCATCGCACAGAAACGGACCGAGCGGCCGGGCCCGGGCCATCCAAGTTTCGTCCGGACGCTCGAAGACCATGGCACCGCATTTTGAAGACCGGTCCGGGCCGCGTCGAGTCGCAATCCCCGCGCAAGGCTGAGCCCTCATTCAGGCTGGCGACGCATGTCAGGTCGCCAACGGGATCGGTCCGGGATGTTCGGTCGCGAGCAAGCCGAGAGATTGTGGAGCAATATCGTCGATCTCGGCGCGAGGCGGCTGATCGCCCTCGGGCTGGTCGGCCTCCTCGTGTTTCTCGGCGTCGGCATCGGCGCCTACTATCTCAGCCGCCCGGCTCAGGAGATGCTCTATACGGGCCTGTCGCGCGAGGACGTGTCGCGCATCGGCGGCGTGCTCAAGGACAACGGCATCCCCTTCGACGTGTCCTCCGACGGCACGGCGGTGCTCGTCTCCTTCGGCCACACCGCGCAGGCGCGGATGCTGCTCGCCGAGAAGGGCCTGCCGCAGAGCTCAAAATCCGGCTACGAGCTGTTCAACGATCTCGGGTCGCTCGGCATGACCTCCTTCATGCAGGAGGTGACCCGCGTGCGGGCGCTCGAAGGCGAGATCGCCCGCACCATCCAGGGCATGAAGGGCGTGCGCGCCGCCCGCGTCCACCTCGTGCTTCCCGATCGCGGCTCGTTCCGCCGCGACCAGCAGCCGGCCTCGGCTTCCGTGGTGGTGCGCACCGAACCCGCCGACGACGTCTCCGGCGCGCAGGCGATCCGCCAGCTCGTCGCCTCGGCGATCCCCGGCATGAAGCCCGACCGCGTCACCGTGATCGGCTCCGAGGGCACGGTGCTGCTCGCGGGCGACGACGCGGGCACGGCGCCGACCGGCAAGATGGCGACGCTGGAGAAGTCGGTCAGCCGCGAGATGCAGGACAACATCCGCCGCACGCTGGCGCCCTATCTCGGCGTCGGCAATTTCGAGGTCAGCGTCGCGACCCAGCTCAACACCGACAAGACCTCGACCAACGAGACGATCTACAATCCCGACCAGCGTGTCGAGCGCTCGGTCCGCTCCGTGCGCGAGAACGAGAACGCGCAGAACCGCAACAGCCAGCGCCCGACCAGCGCGCAGGAGAATCTGCCCGACCAGCGCACCCGCTCGGACGGCAACGACCAGTCGAGCAACGAGAGCTCGAAGAAGGAAGATCTCACCAATTACGAGATCTCCCAGAAGACCGTGCAGACGGTGAGCGACGGCTACGCCATCCGCCGACTCTCTGTGGCGGTGCTGGTCAACCGCTCGCGCCTGACCGCGCTTGCCGGCCCCGACGACAAGGCCGCCCTCGAGAAGCAGATCGCGGAGATCGAGGAGCTGGTCGGCTCGGCCGCCGGCTTCAGCAAGGAGCGCGGCGACACGATCAAGGTCGCGGCGGTGGGCTTCGTCAACGACGGCCAGCCGCTGGAGCCGGTGCCGCCGCTCTCGCTCACCGACGTGATGATGAAGCAGTCCGGCACGCTCATCAACGCGGCGACCATCCTCGTCGTGGCCGGCCTGCTGATCTGGTTCGGCCTGCGCCCGGCGCTCCGCGCCATCCTGGCGACGCCGGAGACCGCCACGATCGAGGCCTCGGCGCTCGCTGGCCCCGAGGGCGTGCCGGTGCTGGCGGGAGGCATCGCCCCCGAC
>JAGTAM010000511.1 GCA_023422485.1 Pseudomonadota bacterium
AGTTGGGTCACCGGCAACACCATGGTCCCGCAGGGCGACAGGCCACGTCGCGGATCATCGTGCCACCGCAATAAGAGGGCAGGATCTGCGTTGAACCGAAATGCTTCAGCTGCTTCGGCTGCATCGAAGGGGGAATTTCAGGTGCTGAAAGAAGCTCCGTCCGCTCGCGACAGAAATGACGAAGCGGACACATCCGCTTCATCGGCGAAGAAGGCAAAGGCCGCCGCTACTTTTGTTAAGCCGCGCGAGATCGTGGATGCCGATGCCGTCGTCGCCCTGCGCGAGGACATCCGCGCCAAGCTCATCTACGCGATCGGCAAGACGCCCGAGGCTGCCCGCGAGCGCGACTGGTTCGCCGCCACCGCCCTGGCGCTGCGCGACCGGATCGTCGATGCCCGCGACCGAGCCCAGGCCGGCACCGTGCCGGACAAGCGGGTCTACTACCTCTCGCTCGAATTCCTGATCGGCCGGCTCCTGTCGGATGCGATGAACAATCTCGGCCTCGTCGAGACCACCAGGGCCGCATTGCGCGACCTCGGTATCGACCTCGCCGATGTCGAGGGCGCCGAGCCCGACGCGGCGCTCGGCAATGGCGGCCTCGGGCGGCTCGCCGCCTGCTTCATGGAGAGCATGGCGAGCCTGTCGATCCCGGCGATCGGCTACGGCATCCGCTACGACCACGGCATCTTTCGCCAGTCGCTGGAGAACGGGTGGCAGCGCGAGGCGCCGGAGACCTGGCTCGCGGAAGGCAACCCCTGGGAGTTCGCGCGGCCGGAATCCACCTACACGATCGGCTTCGGCGGCCACGTCACCATGACGAGCCAGGGCGATCACCACATCCGCCGCCACTGGCATCCGGCCGAGACCGTGAACGCCGTGGCCTACGACGTGCCGATCGTCGGCTGGCGGGGCAAGCACGTCAACGTCCTGCGCCTGTGGAAGGCGGAGGCCGATGCGCCGGTCGAACTCGCCCGCTTCAATGCCGGCGACCATGTCGGGGCGGTGGCCGGCCGGGCGCGGGCCGAGGCGATCTCGCGGGTGCTCTATCCGAGCGACTCCTCCGCCGAGGGCCAGGAGCTGCGCCTGCGCCAGGAATTCTTCTTCACCTCCGCCTCGCTGCAGGACCTCGTACGCCGGCACGTGGCCGAGCGCGGCTCCCTGCGCTCCCTACCCGACCACGCCGCGATCCAGCTCAACGACACCCATCCGGCCATCGCCGTGCCGGAGCTGATGCGCATCCTGATGGAGGATCACGACCTCCCTTGGGAGGATGCGTGGCAGATCACCTCCAACACGCTGCACTACACCAACCACACGCTGTTGCCCGAGGCGCTGGAGACCTGGCCGGTCGAGCTGATGGAGCGGCTGCTGCCGCGCCACATGCAGATCATCTACCTGATCAACTGGCTGCACCTTGAGGAGCAGAGCAAGAATGCCCGCAGCGGCGCGTTCGACGTGTCCACCGTCTCGCTGATCGACGAGGCGCACGGGCGGCGCGTGCGCATGGGACCGCTCGCTTTCCACGGCTCGCGCCGGGTCAACGGCGTTTCGGCGCTCCACAGCGAGCTGCTGAAATCGACCGTGTTCAAGGATCTCCACGCGATCGAGCCGGAGAAGGTCATCAACAAGACCAACGGCATCACCTTCCGCCGCTGGCTGCACAATGCCAATCCGGAGCTGACGGCGCTCGCCGTCGAGGCGGCAGGCGAGGGCGTGCTCGACGACCCGCCCCTGCTGGAGCGGCTGGTGCCGTTCGCCGACGATCCGGAGTTCCGCACGCGCTACGCGGCGATGCGCAAGATTCGCAAGAAGCGCCTCGCCCAGGTCATCGCCGAGCGCACCGGGGTCACTGTCGATCCGTCGGCCCTGTTCGACGTGCAGATCAAGCGCATCCACGAGTACAAGCGCCAGCTCCTCAACCTGATCGAGACGGTGGCGCTTTATCAAGCCATCAAGCAGGCCCCGAACAAGGACTGGACGCCGCGGGTCAAGATCTTCGCTGGCAAGGCGGCGCCGAGCTACGTCCAGGCCAAGCTTATCATCAAGCTGGCGGGCGACATTGCGAATGTCGTCAACAACGATCCCGAGATCGGCGACCGGCTGAAAGTGGTGTTCCTGCCGAATTACTCGGTGAGCCTGGCCGAAGTCATCATCCCGGCCGCCGATCTCTCGGAGCAGATCTCGACCGCCGGCATGGAGGCCTCGGGCACGGGCAACATGAAGCTGGCGCTGAACGGGGCGCTCACCGTCGGGACGCTCGATGGCGCCAACATCGAGATCAAGGACCATGTCGGCGCGGAGAACATCTTCATCTTCGGCCTCGACGCCGAAGGCGTGCTCGCCCGCGTGAAGGAGCCGGACTACGCGGGACAAGCGATCGCGGCCTCGCCCCGGCTGGCCGCGGCGCTCGACGCCATCGGCAACGGCACCTTCTCACCGGACGATCCCAGCCGCTTCGCGCCGCTCGTGGACGAACTGCGTCACGGCGACCGCTACCTGACCACCGTCGATTTCGAGGATTACTGGCGCGTCCAGCGCGAGATCGACGCCGCCTGGAAGCGTCCGGCCCAGTGGTGGCGCGCGGCGATCCTCAACACCGCGCGGATGGCGTGGTTCTCCTCCGACCGCTCGATGCGGGAATACGCCGAGGAGATCTGGCGGGTGAAGGTGGCCTGAGGGCCGGCAGGATCGTGTCATGAAAGAAGGGAGCGGCCGGATCGGCCGCTCCCTTTTTCGTTCTCGGATCAGGAGCCGAATCGCGGTCTCGCATCACCGACGGTCTTCAAGTCGCGTCGGGTCCGGCAGGCTCCTGCGCCGACGCGGTCGGAGGGCGGATGTGAGGCAGGTCGATGGGATCGGCGGCCCCACAGGTCGCGTAGTTCCGGCGAGCCTCGGTCAACGACAACCCGCGATTGGGTGCGCCGCGGACGATGTCGGCATCGGTCGTCCTGCCCGTCGTCTTCCCTAAAACAGACGGGGCAGATTTCGAACCCACCCCGTTCGTCGAGCGTGAGGCCGCGGCAGCAGGGACAGCGGTGGTGCGCCCACGAACTGTCCGTATCCGTGATCCTCGCTCACTGGACGGCGTGCGATCAGCCTTCCCGGTGACGAGAGAGGCCCTGCGTCGAGGGTGTGCCCCTCACGCCCCCGGCTCTAGCGGGATCGGGTAGTACCGGGCGCCCGCTGCCGCCGCCAGAACCTCCACCGCGCCCAGCGTCGAGGGGCAGCCGGAGGCGTGCACCACGTCGGTCGCCCGTAAGGTGGGGATGTGGGCCGTGAGCGGGCCGGGGCGCACGTCGGGCGCCCGCTGGCGGTGACGGTCGGCGGCGAGTGTGATGCGGGTCACGCCGGTCGCGCGCAGCCATTCCAGCGACGGCCGCATGTAGAGGTCGAGGGGATCGCGGGCGCCGATCACGAGGCAGATCTCGCGGGCGGGCTCGACGTAGCGCGCGGCGCGGGCGATGGCCCAGATTCCGGCAAATCCGGTCTCCGCCGCCACCAGCACGAGGCGTCCGCCGCCGGGCCGGTAGGTGCCGTTGCCGACGGGTCCCTTCACCTTGACCGTGCGGCCGGGCTCGACCGCGCAGCCGAACAGTGCTGTGAGATCCTCGGCGCACTCGCCGCGCAGGTGGAAGACGAGTTCGTTCAGCTCCGCGCCGCCCTCGACGCCGAGCGTCGGCGTGAGGGTGACCGGGCGGCCGCCCTCGAGCGTGACGACGACCTGATCGCCCGGCTCGAAGGACAGCCGCCGCTCCAAGGTCGCGACCACCTGCACGACCCGCGGCGCCAGCGCCGTGATCGTGTCGATGCTGCCGGTCCGGCGCACGAGTGTCCGGGCGGGCATCTTGACGGGTCGGATCGCCGCGTCCGGATCGGGGACGGACAGGGTCACCGCCTCCGCCCGCCGGGCTCGAACCGGCAACCGCCGCGAGGCGGGGCTTGCGCCCTGGCCGAGCAGGCCGTTCACCGGAGCGATCACGCCGTCAGCCAGCGCGGTTTCCAGGGAGGTGTCGCCGGGGGAGACCCGTAGGGCCTGGCCGTTCACGACAAGCGAGCAACGGGCGCTCGTGGGAGCACGCATGACGGCAACCCGCTCCGATCGAAATGAGAGGTGTCTTTAAGGGATCAGAGCGGGGCGTGGATCAGCCGCTCGACCAAGGCGGCCCAGCGCGCGCGCACGGCGCGGGCCTCCTCGCTCAGCGTCTCCGCTTCAACGAGGCCGAGGCTGCTGCGAAGCGCCTCGCTCTCCCGGCGCTCGGCAGCGAGCGCCGCCTTCATCATCGCCACTTCGAGGCGCAGGCGCGTGAGATCCACTTCACCGGCACCCGCTTCGGGCTCGGAGGGAGCAAGAACGTCGACGTCCGTGTCCGCCGTGAGCGGCACCACGGCGTCCGCCAGGTGCTCTTCCGCCACGTCCGCCGGAGCTTCCGTGGGAACGAGCCGCGGCTGCGCCGCGACGGCGAGATGGGCATGGATCGGGCGGGTCATGAGGCGCCGCATCGCGCTGCCGGAGAGGGCCGGGCTCCTGCGTCTCGTGGCCTCGATCATCGTCCATCCTCAGTCCGGCGGGACCACCGAAGCGGCGTCCCGGATCGTTCGGATGGACCTTCCTTCAACATGGTTAAGGGAGGTTTAAACAGAAGCCCGAGCGAACTGCCTCATCGTGAGATCGACGCGGTCACGCCGCCTCGGGCGCGGCGCCGACGAGCTGGCGCGCCTGGAGCACGGTCATCGGCTCGCCGAAGGCCGCGCCTTGGGCGTAATCGCAGCCGAGCTCCTGCAGCCCCTGGGCATCTTCTTCTGACTCGGCCCCCTCGGCGATGGTCGCGAGGCCCAGCTCCTGCCCCATCCGTAGGACCGAGCGCAGCATGGCGCTGCGTCCCTGGCCCATCTGGCGCACGAAGCTCTGGTCGATCTTGATCGTGTCGAAGGGGAAGCGCTGAAGATAGGAGAGCGCCGAGTAGCCGGTGCCGAAATCGTCGAGGACGAGCCCGGCGCCGAGATCGTGGATGCGGGTGAGCATCTGGGCGGCGTATTCCGGGTTCTCCATCACCAGCCCCTCGGCCATCTCCAGCTTGAGCGAGCCGGGCAGCACGCCGGTGCGGGCGATCACCGTCTTCACGTCGTGCAGGAGGTCGTGGCGCAGAAGCTGGCGCGAGGAGACGTTGACCGAGGCGAAGATCGGCGGCTCGACGTCGAGCGAGCGCTGCCAGGCGGCGAGTTCCAAAGCCGTGCGCTCGATGGCGAAATTACCGAGTGGGACGATGACGCCGGTTTCTTCCGCCACCGGCAGGAAGGTCGAGGGCGGGATGCGGCCGAGCTTCGGGTGATCCCAGCGCAGCAGCGTCTCGAACCCGGCCACCGTGCGGTCTTCGAGCCGGACGATCGGCTGGAACAGCACCTTGATCTCGTTGCGTTCCAGCGCCTTGCGCAGGTCCGCTTCCAGCATCAGCCGGTCGGAGCGCTCCAGCCGCATGTTGGCGCGGAACACCTCGATCCGGTCGCCGCCGCCGCGCTTGGCCTGGATCATCGCCATCTCGGCGTTCTTGAACACTTCTTCGCGCCGCGTCTGTCCGCTCGCACCCTGAGCGCTCCCTTGGCCGGCCTCGTGCAGGGCGATGCCAATGGAGACGGTGAGGAACACCTCGCGGTCGGCGTAGGTGACGGGGGTAGCGATGGCGCGCCGGATCATCTCGGCGAACGAGAGGATGCGGTCGGGCTCGCGCTCTGAGAGCAGGATCACTGCGAATTCGTCGCCCGCGACCCGGGCGAGGGTGTCCTGCGGGCGCAGCAGCCGCCCGAGCCGGCGCGAGAGGGTGAGCAGGATCGAGTCGCCCGCCGAGAGGCCGATGGCGTCGTTGATCGCCTTGAACCGGTCGATGTCGAGGGCGATTACCGCGGGCTTGAGGCGCGGGTCCTGGCTCGCCAGAGCCAGCGCCGCCTCCAGACGGTCGTGGAACAGCTCGCGGTTGGGCAGGCCGGTCAGGCTGTCATGCACGGCGTCGTGCAGCAGCCGCTCCTCGGCGGTCTTCGCTTCGGTCACGTCGCTGATGGTGCCGACGATGCGGATCACCTCGCCGTCGGTGCCGATCACCGGCCGGGCCTTCAGCCGGTACCACGCGTAGGGGCCGTCCGCCGAGCGCAGGCGGAAATCGTGGACGATGCGCCCGCGCCGCTCCTCGATCACCGTGTCGAGGGCGGCCGAGTAGCGTTCCACGTCGAAGGGGTGGAGCAGGCTGAGCCAGTTCGCCGCCGGCCCTTCGAGGGTACCGCGCTTGAGCCCGAGCTGCGCCTCGATCTCGGGACCGGCGAAGACGCGGTCGCCCGGCACGTCCCAGTCGAACACGATGTCGCCCGCGCCCGTCAGCGCCAGCGCCCGGCGCTCGGTGTCGGAGACGAGGCTGTGGCTGAGGCCCCCGCCGGCGAAGGCGTGCTGCATCACGGTGAAGCCGATCAGCATGACGATCAGCACGAGGCCGCCGATGAGCGCCGGCTGCACGAGATCGGAGCCGATATGCCCGGTGATGGCGAAGCCCGCCGCCACCACCCAGACCAGCAGCAGCAGCCAGGTCGGCACGAGCAGGATGGCGCGGTCGTAGCCGTTATGGACGGCGAGGTAGAGGATGAGCAGAAGCCCGACGCCCGCCACCGCGGCGATGGAGATGCGCGCCACGCCCGCCGCCACCGGCGGATCGAACACCGCCAGCGCCACGAGGCCGGCGAGGAAGGTCAGCCAGAAGAAGGCGACGTGGCTGTAGCGCACGTGCCAGCGCGACAGGTTGAGATAGGCGAACAGGAACACCAGCAGGGTCGCGCCGAGCACCGCCTCGGCGGAGGCCCGGTAGATCCGCTCGGCGGCTTCGGTGACGGGAAACACCCGCTGCAGGAAGCCGAAATCGATGCAGGCATAGGCCAGCACCGCCCAGGAGAGCGCGGCGGCGGCGGGAAAAATGATCGCGCCCTTCACCACGAAGATGATGGTGAGGAACAGCGCCAAGAGCCCGGCGATGCCGATGATGATACCCTTGTAGAGTGTCAGCCCCGAGGTCTTCTTGCGGTAGGCGTCCTGATCCCAGAGGTAGACCTGCGGGATGTTGGGACCTTTGAGCTCGGCGACGTAGGTCACCGTGGTGCCGGGATCGATGGTGATCAGGAACTGGTCGGCGTCGAGGCTCTCGTCGCGCTCGGGCCGGATGCCCTCGCTCGCGGTGATCGCGGCAATGCGCGAGCCGCCGAGATCGGGCCAGATCACGCCGGAGCCGACGAGACGGAAATGCGGCGCCACCAGCAGGCGGTCGATCTGCTCGTCGGTGTCATTGGTGAGTGCGAACACCATCCAGTCGGGCCGCGCGCCCGTCTCGCGCGCCTTGACCGCGATGCGCCGCACGATGCCGTCCTTGCCCGGAGCGGTGGAGATCTGGATCAGGTCGCCGTCGGAGCGGAAGCGCTCGATCGTCGGCGTGAGGTCGATGGCGGGCGCGTCGAGGGTGACGCGCACGGCCTCGACCGCGTAGGCGGG
>JAGTAM010000526.1 GCA_023422485.1 Pseudomonadota bacterium
GGCCCCCGTCGGGCGTGCGATGCTCCAATACGTGATTCTAGCGATCGCCGTAGAGCTGGTCGAGGATGGCGCCCTCGGCGAAGTGCTCCTCGGTGATCTTCTGCCAGCCGCCGAACACGTCCTCGACCGTCACCAGCCGCACCTCGGGGAACTGGTCGGCGAACTCCGCCGCCACCGTCTCGTCGCGGACCCGGTTGCCGTACTCGGCGATGATCCGCTGCGCCTCCGGCGTGTAGAGGAAGTCGAGATAGGCCTTGGCGAGGTCGCGGGAGCCGCGCTTGTCGGCCACCGAGTCGACGATCGCGACGGGGAACTCGGCGAGCACGCTCATCGACGGGATGACGATGTCGAAGTTGTCGGCGCCGTATTCCTTCTGGATGCCGCGCACCTCGGCCTCGAAGGTGATCAGCACATCGCCGGTCCTGGCTTCGACGAAGGTCGTCGTCGAGGCCCGGCCGCCGGTGTCGAAGACCGGGACATTGTCGAACAGCGCGGCGATGAATTCCTTCGCCTTCTCCTGGTCGCCGCCGTTCTGTTCGAGCGCGAAGGCATAGGCGGCGAGGTAGGTGTAGCGTGCGTTGCCCGAGGTCTTGGGGTTGGGGAACACGACCTGCACGTCGTCGCGGACGAGGTCGCTCCAGTCCTTGATCCCCTTGGGGTTGCCGGCGCGGACGAGGAAGGCGGGGAGGGAATAGTAGGGCGAGGCGTTGTGCGGGAACTCGCTCTGCCAGTCCGCCGACACGAGGTTGCCGCGGTCGTGCAGCACCTCGATGTCCGTCACCTGGTTGAAGGTCACGACATCCGCCTCGAGGCCCTCGAGGATCGCCCGCGCCTGGCGCGACGTGCCGCCATGCGACTGGTCGATCGTGACCGTGATGCCGGTCTCCGCCGCATATGCCGGCACGAACGCCTCGTTCACCGCCGCATAGAGTTCGCGCCCGATGTCGTACGAGGCATTGAGGATGTTGGTCGGGCCCTGGGCGTGGGCCGAGCCGACCGGCGCGAGGGCCAGCGCCAGCGCGATCGCGGCGAGGGGACGGAAGGTCATCGACGGCACTCCGGGTGGGGTGGGGCGTGAGGGTCGGGCCGAAGCTACGGGCCGCCGCCGCCGGTGTTGAGGCATCCCGTTTCGATTGCCCGGGCGATCCCGGAATTTTCGGGGTCGAGGGTGCCGTTCCTTGGGAAATTCTCCTCCCGTGCTTGATCGGTCCACCCATCCTGCGGCGCCTGTGATCGTCGCGGTTGCCACGGAACGTCTTGCAACGCCCCCGGCGCCGGGCACAATGGCACCGCCAAGCCCCGGGGAGGCCGATCGTGACCGCGTTCCGCTCGATTAGACTCGCGACCTGCGTCCTCGGCGTCCTGGTTGCGGCGCTGTCCGCCGCGCCGGCCTCGGCCCAGAAGGAGCCGGGCTGCTGGGTGACGCGCGACGGCACGGACGTGCTGGGCAACACCCCGTCGTATTACGACGCCGCGCTGACCCAGGCATGGATGCGGACGCTGCAGGCCGCCGATGCCCGCCTGATGGCGACGCTCGCCGGCGTCTACTACACCGAGATCCCGGCGCCGCAGCTCGGCATGGTCAGCCGCCAGTTCCGCACCTACTCCCCGAACGGCCTGTTCGAGTACCGGGACCAGACGTGCAGCGCCACCGGCTGCTCGACCAACCAGGGCCACGGCCGCTGGGCCGCCTACGGGCTCGGCGGCAACCGGATTTCCCTGATGATCACCTGGACCGACCTGATCCGGGTCAACGCCTGCGCCGGCGGCGAGCTGCGCTACGATGCGCGGGGCCTCTACGGGGCGGACGGCTCGCGCTGGCAGCGCGTGCAGTAGCCGCGCGCCCGCGGCGCGGCCCTTGCGCGGGGCGCCCGCAATCCCTTAATGAACGCCGCCGATCCCTTTTCCAACCTCGACGCGAGCCGGCCACGCCGAACGGCGGCCCGGCGGAGATCATCATGGCGCGCCAGTTCATCTATCACATGCAGGGCCTGACCAAGGCCTATGCCGGGGGCAAGAAGGTCCTCGAGAACATCAACCTCTCGTTCTACCCCGACGCCAAGATCGGCGTGCTCGGCCCGAACGGATCGGGCAAGTCGACGCTGCTGCGCATCATGGCCGGCATCGACAAGGAGTGGGGCGGCGAGGCCTGGCTCGCCGATGGCGCCACCGTGGGCTACCTGCCGCAGGAGCCGCAGCTCGACCCGGACAAGGACGTGCTCGGCAACGTCATGGAGGGCGTCGCGAAGAAGAAGGCGATTCTCGACCGCTACAATGAGCTGATGATGAACTACTCCGACGAGACCGCGGAGGAGGGTGCCCGGCTCCAGGACGAGATCGACAGCCAGAACCTGTGGGATCTCGAGTCCCAGGTCGAGATGGCCATGGACGCGCTCCGCTGCCCGCCGGGCGACGCCGACGTCTCCCAGCTCTCGGGCGGCGAGAAGCGCCGCGTCGCGCTCTGCAAGCTCCTCCTGTCGGCCCCCGACCTCATCCTCCTCGACGAGCCCACCAACCATCTCGATGCGGAGTCGGTGGCGTGGCTCGAGAAGCACCTCCGCGAGTTCCCGGGCTCGGTGCTGATCGTCACCCACGACCGCTACTTCCTGGACAACGTCACCGGCTGGATCCTCGAGCTCGATCGCGGCCGCGGCATCCCGTACGAGGGTAACTACTCGGCCTATCTCGAGAAGAAGGCCAAGCGGATGCACCAGGAGGGTCGCGAGGAGGCCGCCCGCCTGCGGGCGCTGGAGCGCGAGCGCGAGTGGATCGCGGCCAGCCCGCGCGCCCGGCAGGCCAAGTCGAAGGCCCGTATCCGCGCCTATGACGAACTGCTCCAGCGCAACGAGGAGCGGGCGCCCGGCACGGCCCAGATCATCATTCCGCCGGGCGAGCGCCTCGGCGACAACGTCATCGACGTCGAGGGCGTGTCGAAGGGCTATGGCGACCGGCTGCTCATCGACAACCTCACCTTCAAACTGCCGCCGGGCGGCATCGTCGGGGTGATCGGTCCCAACGGCGTCGGCAAGACGACGCTGTTCCGCATGCTCACCGGGCAGGAGAAGCCGGACCAGGGCACCATCCCGCTCGGCGAGACCGTGCATCTCGGCTATGTCGACCAGTCGCGCGACAGCCTCGATCCCAACAAGACCGTCTGGGAGGAGATCTCCGGCGGCAACGAGATCCTGCTGCTCGGCAAGCGCGAGATGAACTCGCGCGCCTACACCTCGGCCTTCAACTTCAAGGGCTCCGACCAGCAGCAGAAGGTCGGCAACCTGTCCGGCGGCCAGCGCAACCGCGTCCACCTCGCCAAGATGCTGAAGAGTGGCGCCAACGTCCTCCTCCTCGACGAGCCCACCAACGACCTCGACACCGAAACCCTGGCCGCCCTCGAAGAGGCCCTCGAGGAATTCGCCGGCTGCGCCGTGATCATCTCCCACGACCGCATGTTCCTCGACCGCCTCGCCACCCACATGCTCGCCTACGAAGGCGACAGCCACTTCGAATGGTTCGAAGGCAACTTCCAGGACTACGAACAGGACAAGATCCGCCGCCTGGGCGCGGACTCGGTCAACAACCACAAGGTCAGCTACAAGCGCCTGACGCGGTAAGGCACGTATCCCGCGCAACACCCGACGTGGACCGCACGACCCTCTCCCGCTCGCGGGGGAGGTTCCCGCCGCCCACCACCGCTGCCACGCGCCATCCTCTCCCGCTTGCGGGGGAGGGGGACCACGCGCAGCGTGGTGGAGGGGGGAGCAACAAACTCAGGGTCGGCGGCTGCACCGCGAGCCTGGCCCATCCCAACCCCCACCCACTGTCACCCCGGCGCACGCCGGGGCCCATCCTGACCGCTCCCCACCCCGGTGACCATGCGGCTACCCCTCAGGCTGGATCCCAACTCCCGCCGGGATGACACCGTAAAAGCTGCAGCATCACAGCAACTTACCGACCCGCCCCGCGCCGCTCCCTTCGTTCCGCGCCGATTGACTATCGTCCGGTCGTGCGCCATGCGCCGTCACATCGTACGCTATACCCCGACTCAAGTGTTCCCGGAGCGCCGCATGCCCGACTGGTCGCCGTCCCACTACCTGCAGTTCGAGGACGAGCGGACCCGTCCGGCGCGCGACCTGCTTGCGCAGGTGCCGCTGGCCGCGCCGCGAAGCGTCGTCGACATGGGGTGCGGGCCGGGCAACTCCACCGAGCTGCTCGTCGCGCGCTACCCCGAGGCGCGCGTCACCGGCCTCGACAGTTCGCCCAACATGCTCGCCGAGGCGCGCACCCGCGTCCCCGCGGCCGGCTTCGGCGAGGCCGACGCCAACAGCTGGGTGCCCGGGCCGGGGACCGACCTCGTCTTCGCCAACGCCATCTACCAGTGGGTACCCGAGCACCTGGCGCAGTTCCCCCGCGTCCTCGCCGCGCTGCCGCCCGGCGGCGTACTGGCCGTGCAGATGCCCGACAACATGGCCGAGCCGAGCCACGTGCTGATGCGCCGGACCGCCGCCGAGGGCCCCTGGGCCGAGCAGTTGCGCGACGCCGCCCGCCAGCCGTTGCCGCCGCCCCGCGCCTACTACGATGCCCTGCGCCCCGTCGCGAGCCGCGTCGAGATCTGGCACACCGCCTACAACCACGTGCTGGCCGGCCCCGAGGCGATCGTCGAGTGGGTGAAATCCACCGGCCTCCGCCCCTTCATCGACCCGCTGGCCCCGGCCGACCGCGAAACCTTCCTCGCCCGCTACCTCGCCCATATCGCCGAAGCCTATCCCCGCACCGTCGACGGCCAGGTCCTCCTCCGCTTCCCCCGCCTGTTCATCGTCGCGGTGCGGTAGGGGGCCACGGCGGTGGAGCGCGACGCGATCATCGGCTGGCTGCTGGGGGGCGACCCCGCCATCCGCTGGCAGGTGTTGCGCGACCTGGTCGAAACGCCGGCCCACGAGGTCCACTCCGAGCGTCAGCGCGTCGCCGGCGAAGGCTGGGGCAGGGCGCTCCTCGCTCGCCAGCGCGCCGACGGCACCTGGGGCTCGTTCGGCGGCGACGAGGCGGCCGCGGACCATGGCTGGATGATCACCATCCGGACCCTCACCCTGCTCAAGGACCTTGGCGCCCACCCCGCCGACCCGGCCGTCGTGGCCGCCATCGCCCGTGTAAAACCGCTGCGGTTCGCCTGGCACGACAATCGCCGCTTCTTCGACGGCGAGACCGAAGCCTGTCTCAACGGCCGCATCCTCGGTCTCGGCGCGTATTTCGGCGCGGCCAGCCAGTCGCTGCTTCACCGCATGCTGGGCGAACAGCTCGAGGATGGCGGCTGGAACTGCGATGCTCCGCCCAGCGTCCGTTCGTCGTTCCACTCCACGCTCTGCGTCCTCGAAGGCCTGCTCGCCTGGGAGCAGGAGTTCGGCGCGGACCCGGCCGTGGCCGCTGCCCGGGCGCGTGCCGAGGAATACCTCCTCACTCGCCGGCTGCAGCGCCGGCTCGGCACCGGCGAGATCGTCGACCCCCGCTTCCACGAGTTCGCCTTCCACCCCAACTGGCGCTACGACCTGCTGCGCGCCCTCGACTATTTCCGCGCCGCCGGCGGCGCGCCCGACGAGCGGATGTCGGAGGCCATCGATCTGCTCCGCGCCCGCCGCACGCCCGACGGCCGCTGGCTGCTCGATCGTCTCGAACCCGGCCCCATCGGGCTCTTCACCGAGCCGGCGGAAGGCGCTCCCAGCCGCTGGAACACCCTGCGCGCCCTGCGTGTCCTCGACTGGTGGAACGCTGCCTGATCACGCGCTGGCCTCCCGCCCGTCCAGATGCTAAGCCCCGCGCTTTGTGACGCGCGGAGCCTGCCATGTCCTCCCCCTTCGAGATCGAGTTCGACGGCGCCATCATCCGCGGCGAGGCCGCCGGCTTCGGCCTCCCGGTGGTGTTCCTGCATGCCGGCGTCGCCGACCGCCGCATGTGGGCCGAGCAGCTGCGCGGGCTGGCCGACGAGGGCTACCACGTCATCGCCTACGATCGGCGCGGCTACGGCGAGACCGAAACCCCCGACGTGCCGTTCAACCACCTCGTCGATCTCGAGGCGGTGCTCGACCGGCTCAGCATCCACGCCGCGATCCTCGTCGGCTCGTCGCTGGGCGGCGGGCTCGCCATCGATTTCGCCCTCGAGCATCCCGAGCGCACCATCGGGCTCGTCCTCGTCGGCACCGCGATTACCGGCGCCGAGCCGGCCGAGATCCCCGAGGAGGCCGCCGACCTCGAGGACGCCCTAGACTACGCGATGGAGCGCGGCAACTTCGATACGGTCAACCGCATCGAGGCCCACCTGTGGCTCGATGGTCCGCTGAGCCAGTCCGGCCGCGTCGAGGGCGAGCCGCGCGACCTCTTCCTCCGGATGAACTCGGTCCACCTCCACCACCCCGAACTCACCGAGGAGGAGGTGCCCGACGACGCCGTGGACCATGTCGGCGGCATCACGGCGCCGACCCTGCTTGTCGTCGGCGAACTGGACATGCCCGATATCGTCGCCCGCCACGAGGATCTCTCCGAGGAGCTGGAGAACGCCTTCGCCATCGTGCTCGAAGACACCGCCCATCTCCCGAGCCTCGAGCGCCCCGACCTCTTCAACCCCATCCTGCTCGAGTTCCTCGAAGCGGTGACCGGGGAGGGCGAGGTCGACGACGACGACGAGGCCTGAACCCGGCGCCCGCGTCCGTCGTCAATTCATCGCCGCCAATCGGAACTTATCCGCTCGAACCCCCGCGTAGACGGGCGATTCCGCCTTGCCAACCTCCGCATCGTAGCCAATGCTGGCCGGGTTAGTATTGCGAGGGAACGCAACCGAAATGCACAAGACCATTCTCGCCGCCGTCATGGCGACGGGCCTCATGGTGACGCCGGCCTTTGCCGACTGCGACACCATCAGCAGCCAGAACCTGAAGCTCTCCGCCTGCATCGACGCGAGCGACTGGGAGCTGCAGACCCCGCAGGGTGATCAGGAGTTCCTGTATTTCTCCGGTGACCAGACGGTGGGCTTCACCATCATCACCGAGAAGGAGACGTTCACCGCCTCCGATTTCCGCGGCGCGGTGCTCACCAACGCCAAGAACGCCAACGAAGGCAACGACGTCACCATCGTGCGCGAGCGCGTCGAGAACGTCGCCGACAAGCCGTGGAACGCCATCGAGTACCAGCTGGGCGCGGCGGGTGAGGAACTGACGTTCCAGAACTTCTACTACTCGCAGCCGGGCCTGGGCTCGGTGCAGATCGTGTTCTGGAGCCTGCCCTCCGACGCCACCGTCGCCGCCTACCGCGCCGGCAAGCTGCTGAACACCGTGCAGTACGGCCGCTGACAAAGCAGCAAGGGCGGCCCCCGGGGGGTCGCCCTTTGCTCTCTCTGGCTGCGCAGGCCTCATCCTCGCGTCGCAGCCCTCATCCTGAACGTCGACGGCATTGCGCTGGGCTTCGGGATAGCCCTCATCCCCGCGTCCGCAGCCCTCATCCTGAACGTCGACGGCACCATGCTGGGCTTCGGGATGGCCCTCATCCCCGCCCGGCAGCCCTCATCCTCCCCGGCAGCCCTCATCCTGAGCCTGTCGAAGGACGAGGGCGGTCAACCTCGCCCCGCTACACCGGCAGGATCCCCGCGAAATGCTCCTCGAGCTTGCCGTTCGGGATGTTGGTCAGGTCCTTGGGCAGCTCGGCCATGATCGTTTCCTTCAGGTTCTTGCTGAAGGCCGGCCTGAGGTCGCCCAGCGCGGTCGGCGCCGCCGCCACGATCAGCCGGTCGAACTCGCCGTTCTGCAGGTGCTTTTCCAGTTCCTCGGCGACGCTCTCGACGAAGCGCCGCTCGCGCACCGCCACCGGGTCGGACGAGTATTCCATCGCGCTCCGGCCGCCCGAGCCCATCGAGGAAATGCTGCGTCCGGGCTTGTCCGCCATGATCTCGCGGGCCTGCAGCGGTTCCTGCTCGAACTGCAGTCCGTCGATGATCCTGAGCCCCTTGCCGGGGCCCGAATGCTCGAAAACCTTGGCCTGCGCGCCATCTGCGATGAGGATCCAGGTCGTCTTGGCTTTCATCATGTCCTCCTTGCGGGTACCTGCAGGCTAACGCGTGAACCCCCCTTTGGTTTGATCCCGCTCAACCCCGTGGCTGGCCGGCGCGCGAATACCCCCGATCACAAACTCTGATTTGTCCCGGGCGCTCCCCGCTGCTACACCCCTCGTCACCTCTTGCCGAAAGCCCGCCTTGGCGACCATCACCTCCACCGAACCCCGTTCCGGCGAAGCCGGCCTCGCCTCCGGGCTGGCCGCCTACCTGCTCTGGGGCTTCCTGCCGCTGCTCTTCGACCTGCTGCGCGGCGTCCCCGCCACGACGCTGGTCGCCGATCGCACCATCTGGTCGCTGGTCTTCGTCGGCATCATCCTCATCCTCGCCGGCCGCACGCCCGAGGTGCGCGAGGCGCTGCGCGACGGGGCCGCCGTTCGCAGGATGGCGCTCGGCGCCTTCATCCTCGCCGCCAACTGGCTGATCTACGTCTATGCCGTCGATACCAACCAGGTGCTCGAGGCGAGCTTCGGCTACTTCATCAACCCCATCGTCAACGTCGCCATGGGGCTGGCGCTGCTCGGCGAGCGGCTCAACCGCACGCAGTGGGTGGCGGTCGGCATCGCGGCGGTCGCCATGCTCATCCAGGCGGCCGGCGTCGGCGGCATCCCCTACATCGCGCTCGGGCTGGCGCTCACCTTCGCCGTCTACGGCTACATGCGGAAAACCGCCAGCGCCTCGTCGCTGGCCGGCCTCTTCGTCGAAACCGCCGTGCTCGCCCCGGTGGCGCTCGCCTGGCTGGCCTTCACCTTCATCCGCGATGGCGGCATCGGCCCGCATGCCGATCCGTACACGCTGTTCCTGCTCGTCCTCACCGGCCCCGCCACGGCCGTGCCGCTGCTGCTGTTTGCCTTTGCGGTGCAGCGGCTGAAGCTCTCGACCGTCGGCATGCTGCAATACGTGGCGCCGTCGATCGCCTTCCTGCTCGCCATCACCGTGTTCGGCGAGCACCTCAACCTGATGCGGCTCCTGAGCTTCGCGCTGATCTGGGTGTCGCTGGTGGTCTACACCACCGATTCCGTCATCCGCCGCCGCCGCGTTCCGGCATGACCGCCCGCACCCTCGCCGCCCGCGTCGAGGGTACCTACGTGGTCGAGGGCAGGGCGGTCGAATCCACCCCGGTGCCCGAGCTCGTTCTCACCTATGCCGGTGTCGCCGGCGACCGCCACGAGGGCCTCACCCGCCCCTCCGGCCCGCGCGAGCCCTGGTATCCGCGCGGCACCGAAATGCGCAACGAACGCCAACTGTCGTTGCTCGGCGCCGAGGAGCTGGCCGAGGTCGCTGCTACCCTGCAGCTGGCGCAGCTCGATCCGGCGTGGATCGGCGCCAACCTCTGTCTCTCCGGCATCCCCCGGCTGACCCTGCTCCCGCCGCGCACCCTGCTCCTCTTCCCCTCGGGTGCCACCATCCGCATCGACGGCGACAATGATCCCTGCCGCAAGTCCGGCCGCGCCATCATGAACCACGTCCCCGGCCGCCCCGACCTCGAATTCGCCTTCGTCAAGGCCGCCACCGATCGTCGCGGCCTCGTCGGCTGGGTCGAACGCGAAGGCGTGGTGCGGCCCGGCGACGACGTGAAGGTGAGGACCTGGGGCTAGGCGGCGACCTGGCTCCGGCGGGTTGCCCGGATCACCTCGGCCACCTCCGCGAACACCGCGGCATAGGGCGCGCCCTCCCGCCACACCAGCCGCAGCTCGCGCCGCGCGCCGGGGCTCTGCAGCGCATGCACCGCGATCCGCCCGCCCGTCGCCTCCTTGCGCAGCGCGATCGCCGGCAGCAGCGTGATCCCCTGCCCATTGGCGACGAACTCGACGATCGTCGACAGCGACGTCGCCGCGAACGTCCGCCGGCTCGCCTCGCGGTCGATCCCGCACGCCGCAATCGCCTGTTCGCGCAGGCAGTGCCCCTCGTCGAGCAGCAGCATGCGGTCGCCGTCCACGTGCGCCAGCGGCACCGGCGCGGCCGCCGCTTCGCCCGCCGGCGTCGCCAGCACGAACTCGTCGGCGAACAGCGGCGCTCCCACCAGCCGCGGCCCGCCTGCCGGTAGCTCCGTCGCGATCAGCGCCAGGTCGAGGCTGCCGTCCGCGATGCCGTCGAGCAGCGCATCCGTGCGGCTCTCGCTGACGACGAAGCCCAGGTCCGGCAGTTCCCGCGTCAGGGCCGGGAAGATGTCCGGCAGCAGGTACGGCGCCACCGTCGGGATTAGCCCGAAGCGCAGCGGCCGCTCCGGCCGCCCGTGCTTGCCCGCGATGAACGTCTCGAGCCCGTCCACCTGCTCGACGATGCGCCGCGCCCGCTCCACGAACTCGCGTCCCAGCGGCGTCACCCGCACCGACTTGCCCAACCGGTCGAACAGCGGCGCCCCGCACAGCGCCTCGAGCTGGCGGATCTGCTGGCTCAGGGCCGGCTGCGTCACATGGCAGCTCTCCGCCGCCCGACCGAAATGTCCCGTTTCCGCCAGCGCCAGGGCGTAGCTCAGCTGTCGAATTGTCATGCTCATAAGGCCATCTTATCACGGCGGTTAGGACAATCAATTTGCCTAATCAGCCTGGCCCGATAGAACCATCCCAAACGATTCCAGGAGAGTACCGAGATGGATGCATCGAACGAAGGCGGCGCTGGCAAGTGCCCGGTCAACCACACCCCGCGCGGCCCCTCCAACCGTGACTGGTGGCCCAAGTCGCTCGACGTCAGCGTCCTGCACCGCAACTCGAACCTCTCCGACCCGATGGGCAAGGGCTTCGACTACGCGAAGGAGTTCGCGAGGCTCGACCTCGTCGCGCTCAAGGCCGATCTGCGCGCCCTGATGACCGACTCGCAGGAGTGGTGGCCGGCCGACTTCGGCCACTATGGCGGCCTCTTCATCCGCATGGCCTGGCACTCGGCCGGCACCTACCGCATCACCGACGGCCGCGGCGGCGCCGGGCAGGGGCAGCAGCGCTTCGCCCCGCTGAACTCCTGGCCCGACAACGTCAACCTCGACAAGGCCCGCCGCCTGCTCTGGCCGCTCAAGCAGAAATACGGCAACGCCATTTCGTGGGCCGACCTCATGGTCCTCACCGGCAACGTCGCGCTCGAATCCATGGGCTTCAAGACCTTCGGCTTCGCCGGTGGCCGCGCCGACGTATGGGAGCCCGAGGAACTCTACTGGGGGCCCGAAGGCAGCTGGCTGGGCGACGAGCGCTATTCCGGCGAGCGCCAGCTGGCCGAGCCGCTCGGCGCCGTGCAGATGGGCCTCATCTACGTCAATCCGGAAGGCCCGAACGGCAACCCCGACCCGCTCGCCGCCGCCCGCGACATCCGCGAGACCTTCGCCCGCATGGCGATGAACGACGAGGAGACCGTCGCGCTGATCGCCGGCGGCCACACCTTCGGCAAGACCCACGGCGCCGGCGACCCGTCGCTGGTCGGGCCCGAGCCCGAGGCCGGTGCCCTCGAGGACCAGGGCCTCGGCTGGAAGAGCCGGCACGGCGTCGGCCATAGCGGCGACACCATTGGTTCCGGCCTCGAGGTCACCTGGACCCAGACGCCGACGCGCTGGAGCTACTACTTCTTCTCCAACCTCTTCGGCTATGAGTGGGAGCTGACCACCAGCCCCGCCGGCGCCAGGCAGTGGGTGGCGAAGACCGACGAGCACGTCATTCCCGACGCCTTCGACCCCGTGAAGCGTCATCGCCCGACCATGCTGACCACCGACATCGCGCTGCGCGCCGATCCGGCCTACGAGAAGATTTCGCGCCGCTTCCTCGAGAACCCCGACCAGTTCGCCGACGCCTTCGCCCGCGCCTGGTTCAAGCTCACGCACCGCGACATGGGTCCCAGGGTCCGCTACCTCGGCCCCGAGGTTCCGGCCGAAGACCTGATCTGGCAGGACGTCATCCCGCCCGTCGACCACCCGCTGGTCACCGCGCAGGACATCGAGGCCCTGAAGGCCGACATCCTCGCCTCCGGCCTCTCGGTCGCCGAGCTCGTCGGCACGGCCTGGGCCTCCGCCTCCACCTTCCGCGGCTCCGACAAGCGCGGCGGCGCCAACGGCGCCCGCATCCGCCTCGCCCCGCAGAAGGACTGGGAGGTGAACCAGCCGGCCCAGCTCGCCCGCGTGCTCGGCGTCCTCGAAGCCATCCAGGCGAAGTTCCAGGCGGGTGGCAAGCGTGTCTCCCTCGCCGACCTGATCGTCCTCGCCGGCAGCGCCGGCATCGAGAAGGCGGCCGCCGACGCCGGCACGCCGGTCACCGTGCCCTTCACGCCCGGCCGCATGGACGCGTCGCAGGAGCAGACCGACGTGCCGTCCTTCGCGCCGCTCGAGCCGCGCGCCGATGCGTTCCGCAACTATGTCAGCAGCAGCCGGACGCAGTTCATGCAGCCCGAGGAAGCCATGGTCGACAAGGCCCAGCTCCTGCGCCTCACCGGCCCGGAAATGACCGTCCTGCTCGGCGGCCTCCGCGTCCTCGGCGTCGGCGTCAACCAGCACGGCCTCTTCACCGACCGCCCCGGCCAGCTGACGAACGACTGGTTTGTCAACCTGCTGTCGATGGCCAACCAGTGGCAGCCGGCCGACGACACCCATGCCGTCTACCAGGGCGTCGACCGCCAGACCGGCGAAGCGAAATGGACCGCCACCCGCGTCGACCTCATCTTCGGCGCCCACAGCCAGCTCCGCGCCTTGGCCGAAGTCTACGCCCAGTCGGACTCCCGCGAGAAGTTCGCCCACGACTTCGTCGCCGCTTGGACCAAGGTCATGAACGCCGACCGCTTCGACCTCGGCCGCGGCCAGGACTAAGCGCCTGACGCCCCCTCCCCATAACGGGGAGGGCGCCGTCCCTCCCCCCGCCCTCCCTCCCCCTTGTGGGGAGGGTAGCGTCGCTAGGAGCGAAGCGACGTAGCAAAGCTAGGGTGGGGGTAAGCGGGCAACGCGCCCCCCTTCACCTCCCCCTTCATGGGGGAGGCCGGGAGGGGGCCGTCCGCCCGACACGGCACCGTTCCCAAACGCCGACAGCACGCCTCCCTCCCCCTTGTGGGGAGGGTAGCGTCGCTAGTCGCGCAGCGACGTAGCAAAGCTAGGGTGGGGGTAAGCCGTCAACACGCTCCTCTTCACCCTCCCCTTCATGGGGGACTGTTTACACGGATCACTTTTGGGATTCTTCTTGGTTTGGTGATTTGGGCTGGGAGGATGGGATGCGGTGTCCGCAGTGTGAGGGGACGGATCTGATCAAG
>JAGTAM010000542.1 GCA_023422485.1 Pseudomonadota bacterium
ACACGCCGCATGATGGCTCGTGCTGCTTGGCGCCGCGGCTTGTGCGGCGTTTCCTCGGGGAGGTCAGTTAGGATGATGCGCGGCCAATCTCAACCGCTCGAAAGGGCTTGTTGCCGAACCGGCGGCCGGTTCGGCAGGAAAAATCCCTCTCGATACGGGAGCGGCGGCGATCTCAGGAGCGAAACAGCGCCACGCGCAGGTCGTTCGCCTCGTAGATGCGCCGGCCGTCGGCCTCCAGCCAGCCGTCGGCGATGCCGAGCACGAGTTTGCCCTGGCGCACGCGCTTGATGTCGATGCCGTAGACCACCTGCTTGACCGTCGGCAGCACTTGGTCGCTGAACTTCACTTCGCCGACACCGAGCGCCCGGCCGCGGCCCGGCGCACCGAGCCAGCCGAGATGGAAGCCGACGAGCTGCCACAGGGCATCGAGCCCGAGGCAGCCGGGCATGACCGGATCATCCTTGAAGTGGCAGGGGAAGAACCAGAGGTCCGGCCGAATGTCGAATTCGGCCAGCACGTGGCCCTTGCCGTGGGCGCCGCCCTCTGTCCCGATCGAGGTGATGCGATCGAACATCAGCATCGGTGGGAGCGGAAGCTGGGCGTTGCCCGCTCCGAACAGCTCACCGCGTCCGCAGGCCAGGAGATCCTCGTAGGAGAAGCTCGAAGCGCGCTGCGGAGAAGCGCCGTCGGGTTGCTGGTCGAGAGAGGCCATGGATGACGTACGGGTCCTCAGTGACGGACGGGTCCGATGCCGGAGAGCGGACGGGGCGTGACGGAATGGGCGCCTCGTTAGCACAGGCTTTCCGCGCTCACAAAGCGGCCCCGCAAGGCCATTCCTGCAAGGCCCTGGTGTTGGCTCAACGCGCGACGGTCAGGGAAGAGCCATGCGTCTTCCACGTATCAAGCCGGCCCCGGGACCTGTACGGGTTGCCGCAGGGCTTCAACATCCGTATAATTTCCTTCGCTATACTCATTCTAAATAAGTGGGAATCGTTCCCAGCAATGTCCGATCTGATGCCACTCCAGGCCGTGCTGAACGCCCGGTCCCTTTCGCCGGTCGATGGTGCCGGTCGCCGGGGCTGCCCGCTCTCCGACCTGCGCGACCGCCTGCGCCGGGCCGGTCTGCGCCCGACGCGTCAGCGCCTGTCGCTGGGCTGGCTCCTGTTCGGCCGGGGCGATCGTCATCTGACGGCCGAAATGCTTTACGACGAGGCGATGCGCGCGAAGGTGCCGGTCTCTCTGGCGACCGTCTACAACACGCTGCATCAGTTCACCGAGGCGGGCCTGTTGCGCCAGCTCGCGCTGGACGGTTCGAAGGCTTATTTCGACACCAATCCGAGCGAGCACCACCACTTCTTCCTCGAGGAAGAGGGCGAGGTTCTCGACATGCCGGAATGCGGGATCTCGGTCGATTCGCTGCCCGAGGCGCCCGAGGGCATGGAGATCGCTGGCGTCGAGGTGATCGTCCGCCTGCGCCGCCGCAAAGCGTCCGGCCGCGCCTGATTCGATTCCCTCAGAACGCGAAATGATGAGGGCCCGGATTTCCGGGCCCTTTTTCGTTGTCGCCCCTCGCGCCTATTCCACCCGCTCGTCGGGATAGACGCCCCAGAGCCGGCTTTGACGGATGTAGCCGTCAACGTCGCCACGCTTGTCCGGAAGCGGCACCACGAGGCGGCACCATGACCCGGTGCAGCTCTTCACACTTCCGATCACGCCGGGTTGAAGCCGCGCCTGCTCGCCCGACTGCTCGTCGGCCCGGGCATTGAGCGGCACGGTGGCCTTGGCCGCGTCGGCGCGCTCGCCGGAGGGCGGGATCACCACGGCGGTGCGGCGGCCCGAGAGCAGCGAGTGCAGCACCCAGCCCTCCGTCCCTTCCGAATCGCGGATGCGCCGCCATGTCTCGAACTCGGCGACGATCTCGACCGGCAGGCCCTCGCGCTGAAACACCCACAGGGTGCGGTGATCCTTCGAGGGGCCTTCGCGCAGGTTGACGCGATTGGTCTTCAGGCTGGCGTAGCGCGGCAGGGGCAGCTTCGTCACGGGTCCCTTGCCGACCTCCGGCGCGGGGGTAGGAGGCGGAGCAGCCTCCGCGGACAGCGGCACGAGCAGAGCGAAAAGGACCGCAAGCAGCGCGAGGCGGGCGGGGTTCGTCGGGGGCAGCTCAGGCGGGCGCATCGTGCCTCGTCTCCGATCCGTGGCTCCAAAGTCATTCGTCTGGCGACATTTCGGCGTTGCGCCGGAAACATCGGTGGGCCGGCGCTCGGTCGGCTCTCCGGCACTGATCTATCGGTGTCAGGGCCGCATTGTGTTCGCCGACCTCTCTGGTAGAGAGGCCGAACGTCCTGCGACGGTCCGGATGCCCGGTCCGCCACCGCTCCATCTGACCGCGCCATGGTTAAGGGAGCGTAAGCCGGCCCTCCGCGGCACAGCGGGGGAGTCCGGCGGCGCAGGCACGGGAAAGCGGGCCGGCGTCGTCGGGAGGGAACATGTCGTCGTTGAAGCGCAAGCCGCTGGTGGTCGTCACCCGGCGCCTGCCGGACGCGGTCGAGACGCGCATGCGCGAATTGTTCGACACGCGTCTCAACCACGATGACGCGCCGCTGTCGCAGGAGGCACTTGCCGCCGCGATCCGCGAGGCGGACGTGCTGGTGCCGACGGTGACCGACGAGATCGGGGCCGGGCTCCTGGCGCAGGCCGGGCCGAACCTGCGGCTGATCGCCAATTTCGGCAACGGCGTCGATCACATCGATGTCGCCGCGGCCCTGGAGCGGGGCATCACGGTCACCAACACGCCGGGCGTGCTGACCGAGGACACCGCCGACATGACGATGGCGCTGATCCTGGCGGTGGCACGCCGGATCGCCGAAGGAGCGCGCATCATCCCCGACGACGATTGGACGACGGGCTGGTCCCCGACCTGGATGCTCGGGCGGCGCATCACGGGCAAGCGCCTCGGCATCGTCGGCATGGGCCGCATCGGCCAGGCTCTGGCTCGCCGGGCCAAGGCGTTCGGCCTGTCGATCCACTATCACAACCGCCGCCGGGTGCCGGCGCATATCGAGGAATCGCTCGACGCGACCTACTGGGAATCGCTGGATCAGATGCTGGCGCGGGTGGACATCGTGTCGGTCAACTGCCCGCACACGCCGGCGACCTATCACCTGCTCTCGGCTCGCCGCCTCAAGCTGCTCAAGCCCGAGGCGATCGTGGTCAACACCGCCCGCGGCGAGGTGATCGACGAGAACGCATTGGCGCGGCTGATCGAGGGCGGCGAGATCTCGGCGGCCGGCCTCGACGTGTTCGAGCAGGAGCCGGCGGTGAGCCCGCGCCTCGTGCGGCTCGCCCGCACCGGCAAGGTGGTGCTGCTGCCGCATATGGGCTCGGCCACGCACGAGAGCCGCACCGATATGGGCGAGAAGGTCATCATCAACATCAAGACCTTCATGGACGGCCACCGCCCGCCGGACCGCATCCTGCCGAGCATGCTCTGAGAGCAAGCGAATGCCGGCCTCAACGGCCGGCCCGGGCTCGCGGCGGTCGCCCGTTCGTTCCGCTCGCGGTGTGCGGTCGCGATCAGCCCAGCATCGACGGCACGCGGTCGGCGCGGATGGCCGCGCGGGCCCGCGCCGAATCGACATCCATCTGCGCGATCAGCGCCTCGGCGCTCGAAAACTTCTCCTCGCCGCGCAGATAGGCCAGCAGCTCGACCGCGACCTCCTGACCGTAGAGGTCGCCCGTGAAATCGAAGAGATGCACTTCGAGGAGCGGCGCCCCGTCGTCGAAGGTCGGGCGGCGGCCGTAGCTCGCCACGCCGTCATAGAGGCGCCCGTCGGCGAGGCGCACCCGCACCGCGTAGATGCCGTGGGCGAGCCCGCAGGATTCGAGGGCGAGGTTGGCGGTCGGATAGCCCAGCGTGCGTCCGCGCTTGTCGCCGTGACGCACCTGCGCCAGTACGAACCAGCGATAGCCGAGCAGATCGTTGGCGCGCGCCACATCGCCGGAGGCGAGGGCGGCGCGGATCGCGCTCGACGAAATCGGCGCATCGCCGGGTTCGGCCGAGACCGCCGGAACGATGCGGCAGGACAGGCCGGCCTCGGCGCAGAGTTCGGCGAGCATGCCCGGCGAGCCTTCGCGTCCGCGGCCGAAATGGAAGTCGTGGCCGATCACCACGCCGGACAGGCCGAGCTCGTCGCGCAGCCAGCCCTGCACGAAGTCGCGCGCGCCGGTACCGGCCAGCCGCGCATCGAAGCGCCGGACGATCAACCCGTCGAGCCCGAGCCGCGCGAACACGATCTCCTTGGCCCGCGGGCCCGTGAGCCGGAACATCGGCTGGTCCGGTGCGAAGAAGGCGCGCGGATGCGGCTCGAAGGTCAGCACGACCGCGGGGCGCGATCCGGCCTCTTCACGCACGGCATCGATCAGCGTCCTGTGGCCGCGATGGACGCCGTCGAAATTTCCGAGCGCGGCGACGGCATCCTTCAGGGCCGGGGGCATCGGATCGTCCTCACGGCAGACCGTGAAAGGCTTCGGGGAGGGAGGGAGGCCGGTCCCGGCGGGCGGCACGGCGTTCTCGTCGCCTGAGGGCATCGGCTCCTGCGATCGGATGTCTCTGTCGGGTCTCAAGGATATGTCGAGAGGAGACTCTCGACGGAGAGTGCCGATTTGGCCGGGATCGTTCGTCCCACTCCGCGGGGCCGGAGACTTGGCGAAATCAGTCTCCCCGGTCAAGCGAATCGGGCGGCGGGCCGATTAACCGCTTCGCAATCCGGGCCGCCTATTGTTCGTGGGACGGAAGGCAGCACTGCTCGCACGCGTCGATGCGACGTTGATCGCTCGAGAGGGCCGCGCGCCGCCAGTAACGATCAGGGACACACGGAGCACACGTCATATGGCCCTCGACCTCAGCATGCCTATCCTGGTGGTCGATGACTACCAGACCATGGTGCGCATCATCCGCAACCTTCTCAAGCAGCTCGGCTTCGAGGATGTGGATGACGCATCCGACGGTACCGCCGCCCTCGCGCGCCTGAAGGGCCGCAAGTACGGCCTCGTCATCTCCGACTGGAACATGGAGCCGATGACCGGCTACGAGCTTCTGCGCCATGTCCGCGCCGATGAGGGCCTGCGCACCACGCCGTTCATCATGGTCACCGCCGAGTCGAAGACCGAGAACGTCATCGCCGCCAAGAAGGCCGGCGTGAACAACTACATCGTCAAGCCGTTCAACGCCGCGACCTTGAAGTCGAAGATCGAGGCGGTCTGCGGCGCCTGATCGTCCGAGCCGCCGATGTCTCCTCTCGTGGGAAGCCACCGGCCTGGAGCGGAGTGACAGAACGACGTGGCGCGCGCCGACCCCTGACGCTTTGCCGCCGGGGCCGGCCGCCGGAGGAGCGGCCGCCCGCGCGAGCGGCCGACTTCGAACGGGTCGAAACCAGATCGTCGCGAGAAATCGCTTTAGAGATCGACCATGGGAATGACGTTCACGGCACGCGACGGCCGGTCGCAGACTTCGAACCCTTCGGCAATGGTGAAAGAACTCCTCGACATCGCCGATTACATCGCCAGCTTGCGGGACGCGATCGCGCTTCTGCGGGCCAACGAGCTGACGCGCGATCGTCTTCCGATGGTCCACGAGGAGTTGAGCGAGGTGGTGGCGGCCACGGCCGGCGCAACCAACTCGATCATGAACACCGCCGAAGCCATCCTCGCGCTGCCCGAGGGTAAAGGCTACCGCGATGCGGTCGAGGCCAAGATCTACGATATCTTCGAGGCCTGCACCTTCCAGGACATCACCGGCCAGCGCATCGCCAAGGTGGCAGAGGCGATGAGCCAGCTCGAGGGCCGGCTCGCCCGCTTCACCGCCGCCGTGAAGGCTCGCGATGCCGCCGGCATCGACGAGACGGAAGCCGACCGCCGCAAGCGGAATGAATCGTTGCTGCTGAACGGCCCGCAGATGGGTGGTCCGGCAACGGCGCAGGACGCGATCGACGCGCTCTTCGCCTGAATCGGTCTGTCTTTGGGGGGCGCGGGGTTGGCGCCTTCCGGCGACGTGTGAATTCGGACGCTCGGCCGGCACCGAAATCAGTGTGCGCTTAACGCCAAGCTGCCTTGATCCGACCATCGCGCCTACGAAAAACTGTCAAGGTCATCCCCGAAAAAGGATGCGGAATCCGCACTCGGGATTCCGCAGGGGCTGGACCATGGCGAACTTCGATCTACGGCCGGATCGCGCATCCGGTGACGCCCTCGACCGCGCCCGCGCACAGGGGCAGTTGCATCACTCCATCGCGACGACGCTGCTCGTGATCGCAGCCGCCCGCGCCGAACGCGCGGCGCCGCCGGTCTCCGCCGCACGCCGGCGCCTCGCTCAAGTCTACGGCGCCACGCGTCTGCGCAAGCGCCTGGAGCGCGAGGCGCAGGCCTGACGTCGTCTCCGACGGCGCGATCACCCGGCCCGGCGTAGGAAGTCCCGGAACGGCCGGCGCTGCGGCGGCGGATTCGGTGGCGGGTCCGGGGAGGGGGGCAGCGGAGGCGGTGCCGCATCGGGCGAGGCCGAGAGCACCTCGGCGCGCACGGCGCGGGGCGCGGCGAAGACGCTGCCCTGTGCCAGCGGCACGTCGAGATCGATGAGGTCCGGCACCTCCGTCTCGGTCTCCACGCCGGTGGCGACGAGGCGGATCCCGACGCGGGACAGGGACGCCACCAGATCCTCCAGCGCGATCTCGGGCATCGCCGCCCGGTCGAGCGGCCGCAGCAAAAGCGCGGCGGCGACCTTGACCTGGGCGATGCCGCGCTCGGCCAGGGCGTTCGGATCGAAGCGCAGGTCGATCGGGCGATCCATCACGAAACCGATCCGTCCGCGCAGGCCCGCCAGCAGGGCCGCCTGCTCGGCATCGAGGCTGCGCCAGCTCGCCTGCGGCAGGGCGATGACGACCCGGCCCGCAAGTTCAGGCCCCTCGGCGACGAGGCGGCCGAGGGAGCGCAGGAAGCCCGGCTCGAACAGCGAGTGCGGCGTCAGGCTGTAGCTGACCGAGGCGGGGCTGCCGCGTCCCTGGAGGTGGCGCGCGATGGTGGCGACGCGCTGGAGCATGCGCCGGTCCAGCGCCGTGGTCCGGCCGTGCCGCTCCAGCACCGGCAGGAAGGTCTCCGGTGCGTAGACGGCATCGCCGACCTTGAGCCGCGCCAGCGCCTCATAGGCGACGACCTTGCGCTGCGGCAGGGTGACGACCGGCTGCAGGTAGACCTCCAGCCCCTCGCCGTCGAAAGCCTCGATCAGCGGTGCCTCATCCCCGGCCGTCGCGAACGGATCGGGGGAGCGTGCCGGGGGAGGGGTCGTTCGGGGGACGAGCCGCATCGGCGGCGCCACCGGCTCGGGGTCGGGCAGGATGGTTGCGGCGGGCGCCGGACGCGGCTGGATCGTCTCCGCGGTGCGGGACGGCGGCTCGGGCGGCTGCGCCTTCAGGCGAGCGATGTCGCCGTCCTGCGCCGAGACCACCGCCGCGAGTTCCCGAACGATCCCGCTGAGGATGCCGATCTCGGCCGTCACCTCTTCGATGCCGGAGACGAGACGCGCATCGAGGGCCTTGAGCGCCTCGTCGCTTGCCGGGGCCGAGAGTTCGGGAGCCGCCCCGCCCTGCATCCGAGTCTGGACCAGGGCCGCCGCGACGGCCTCGAGCTTGACGAGGCGCTGGGACAGGACACCGATCTCCTTCGAGACGACCTCCTGCGCGGTGGAGAGGGCGGAGAGCCGCCGCCACAGCAGGGCACCGCCGGCGATGGCGAGCCCGGACACGGCGGCCACCGCCGCAAGCGGCACGAGCAAAGCCAGCGGAACGAGGATCAGGACGCCGAGGAGGCCGAGGATCCAGGGGGTGCCGCCCGGGCGGATCGTACGGGGTTTCGGTGTTTTCACCGTCGATCGACGCGCTTCTGTCTGGCGGCCACGGCCGGGCTTCTCTTTCACGATGCGGAGCGAGGGCCCGCAGGACGTGTGGCTGAAACGCGCCGGCTGGCGTGGGATGACGCGTCCGGCTCGTCGTAACCCTAATGTTGCCGAGGCCGCTCCTCGCCGCAAGGCGGCACGCCGCCTTCTCCCATGCATTCGGGGTGCCGAAGACTGTCCGCTTGCCGAGCGCGCTCCCGAAGCCACATGTGCGAGGGCCGAGATGCGGCCCGAGAGCAGGCAGGAGTGGCTGGCGATGGATCAGAGCCCAATCGAGCTGACGATGCGCGTGGACGGCATGACCTGCGATGGGTGCGCCGAGGCCGTGCGCCGCACGATCCGCCGCCTCGATCCGCAGGCGGAGGTCGCGGTCGATGTCGGCCTCGGCCGGGTGACGGCGACGACCGTCGCGCAGAGCCTCGACGTGGCACAAGCGCTGACCAAGGCGGGCTATACCGCCACCGCGATGACGGGCTGAGGCCGCAGCCGAATTTGCCTGTCCTCTGAAGAAACTTAACGGTCGGGATCAAAAAAATCCGAGACGCTTTTCTTCGCCGTTTCGCTCACACTGCGGCAATCTATTTATCGTGGCCGTTTCGTCCGCTACCACGGAGACACGTGGGCTGACCGCGCGCCGGGCGGCAGCTCGGCACGCTGCGAGCCCAGGTCACAAAAAAAGACGGTGAGAAAAATGCCCTCAGATATCGAGATCGCCCGCGCGGCGACGCTGAAGCCCATCGCCCAGGTCGCCGAGAAACTCGGCGTGCCGGATGAGGCGTTGCACAATTACGGCAAGTACATCGCCAAGATCGATCACGGCTTCATCAAGTCGCTGGAAGGCAAGCCCGAGGGCAAGCTTGTGCTCGTCACCGCGATCTCGCCGACGCCCGCGGGCGAGGGCAAGACCACGACGACAGTGGGCCTCGGCGACGCGCTCAACCGCATCGGAAAGCGGGCGGTGATGTGCCTGCGCGAGCCCTCGCTCGGCCCCTGCTTCGGCATGAAGGGCGGTGCGGCCGGCGGCGGCAAGGCGCAGGTCGT
>JAGTAM010000067.1 GCA_023422485.1 Pseudomonadota bacterium
ATCAGCGTCTCAGGCGCACTCGGATCGGCAAAGGCGTAGGCGCCCTCGGGCGCCAGCGCCGCCAGCAGGCGTTCGGCCTCGCGACCGAGAACGCCCACATTGTTCATGTTTTGTTCTTTACTCATCATGCCACCCGAACCGGACCAATGTCAGGAGGCTAAGGGAAAATCGTCCTAATACAAGTCTTGACAGTGTCGTCTGCTGCCAGAGGTTGCACCGTCACGCTGTCCAAGCCAGCGTTTCAGCCATGCGCCGGCTTGGTTGGCGGCTGTTTCAGCGCCTCGGTGATCTCGTCCACCGACTTGCCGCGCACCTCGTAGCCCATCCGCTCGAAGCGCTCGATCAATGCATCGCTCTCGCTTGCAGAGCGGGCGGCCCACTCTGCCAGCGCCGTATTGGTCTTGGACAGTCGTTCGGAGAGGTCGTCGTCGCTCATGTCGAAGGAATGCAGCAACGGTTTTTCCGTTCCGCGACAAGTTCATGACGAAGCTGTTGATAAGTCGATTCGGCGCGGTCCGCACAAGCGATAGGCCGCCCTTGGCTCGGCGACCCGCGGCGCCCAGGGCGGCACCGCGGGTGCTTAGGGCCGAAAGAGATCAGGCGGCCGCGTCGTAGTCCGGGCGCACCTGGCCGAGACCGATCGCCTTGGCGAGGTCGGAACGGGCCTTGGCGTAGTTCGGCGCCACCATCGGATAGTCCGGCGAAAGGCCCCACTTGGCGCGGTACTGCTCGGGGGAGAGATTGTACTTCGCGCGCAGGTGCCGCTTCAGCGACTTGAAGGTCCGCCCGTCCTCCAGGCAGACGATGTAGTCGGGCTGGATCGACTTCTTGACCGGCACGGCCGGCTGCTGCGGCTCCTGGACGGCGGGCTGCGGTGCGGCGACGCGGCCGCTTCCGACTTGGATCAGGGCGCCGTGAATGCTGCCGATCAGGCCGGCGAGTTCAGCGGCCGGCACCGGGTTGTTGCTGACGTAGGCGGTAACGATGTCGGCTGTGAGAGCGACGTAATCGACCGACGGCTCGGTTTCGTTCATGATTTTGGTTGTCCCTTCGCGGTGCATCGCGCGCAATCGATCTGGCCTAGTTTCCAACGGAACCAGGCAGGCAAAGGACCGTCTTGTGCAATCGTGCCGCTTGTTTTCGGTTTGGAGTGACGCCCCCTCAGTCACGGGTTCTACCTAGGACATCTACATTAGACCTGCAAGACAGGACGGGTATGCACAACTGAATGGGTCCGGGGCGTCCGGGACGTGCGCAATTTACCGTGAATGCTCCAGCTTCCTTCTCTCGGGCCGGCTGTACGGATGTGCTTTCCGGGACGTTCGATCGTGGCCGGGCCGCCTTGCGGGCCGCCTCGCGGCGCGGCACACCGCCTGTCATCCCTCTTGTTCACCTCTCACGCGTTCGACCGGAGTTCGGCGATGACTTTCGAACCGCCCGCCTTTTCCCTGCCGTCCGAGGCCCCCGTGGCCGAAGCGCGCCCGCACGCCTTCGAACTCTTCGGCCGGCGCGTCGAGGATTCCTTCGCCTGGCTCAAGGACGAGAACTGGCGCGCGGTGCTGAAGGACCCGTCGGCGCTGGCCCCCGATATCCGCGCCTATCTCGAGGCCGAGAACGCCTATGCCGAGGCGGCGCTGAGCGGCGCCGCGGCCCTGCGCAAGGCCCTCGTCGCCGAGATGCGGGGGCGCATCCGCGAGGACGACGCCTCGGTGCCGGAGCCCGACGGTCCCTTTGCCTATTACTCCCGCCACCGCGAGGGCGGACAGCACCCGCTGGTCTGCCGCCGCCCGCGCACCGTTCACCGCATCGCCGAGGAGCCGGAGGATGGCGAGATCGGCGAGCAGATCCTGCTCGACGGTGACAAGGAAGGTGAAGGGCTGGCCTTCTTCGAGATCGCCGGCGCGGCCCATTCCGACGACCACCGCCTGCTCGCCTGGGGCGTGGACACCAAGGGCTCTGAACTCCACACCATCCGCGTGCGCGACCTCGACACCGGCGAGGATCGCCCGGAGCGGGTCGAATCGACTGCGGGCGACGCGGTGTGGAACGCGGCCGGCACTGCCTTCTTCTACGTGGCGCTCGACGAAAACCACCGCCCGGCCCGCGTGATGCGCCACCGCCTCGGCACGGATCAGGCCGAGGATACGCTCGTCTACGAGGAACCCGATCCGGGCTTCTTCGTGAATATCGGCCGCACCCAGTCGGGCACCTACCTCACCGTCACGGCGAGCGACCACGAGACATCGGAGGTCTATCTGCTCGACCGTGCCGATGATGAGGCCGCGCTCCGCTGCGTCGCGCCCCGCGAGGAGCGGCTGATCTACTCGGTCGAGCACTGGGGCTCGTATCTCGTCATCCTGACGAATGCCGACGGCGCGGTGGACTTCAAGATCGTCACCTGCCCCCTCGACGCCACCGCGCGGGAGAACTGGCGCGACGCGGTGCCCTACCGGCCCGGCGTGATGATCCGGCACCTGCACGTGCTCGGAAACCACCTCGTGCGGCTCGAATTGGAAAACGCCCTGCCGCGCATCGTCGTGCGCGACATGAAGGGCGAAGAGCACACGGTCTCCTTCGCGGAGGAGGCCTACTCGCTCGGGCTGCTGCCGGGCTATGAGTTCGAGACGGCGCGGATTCGCTTCACCTACTCGTCGATGACGACGCCGGCCGAGACCTACGACTACGACTGCGTCACCCGCGCTCGCATCCTGCGCAAGCGCCAGACCGTGCCGAGCGGCCACGAGCCCGCCGACTACGTGACGCGCCGCCTGTTCGCGAGGGCGCCCGACGGGGAGAGCGTGCCGATCTCGCTTCTGCACCGCCGCGGGCTCGCGCTCGACGGCTCGGCGCCGCTCCTGCTCTACGGCTACGGTTCCTACGGCACGCTGATGCCGGCGGCCTTTCGCACCAACCTGCTCAGCCTCGTCGATCGCGGCTTCGTCTACGCCATCGCCCATGTCCGCGGCGGCACGGAGAAGGGCTGGAACTGGTATCTCGAGGGCAAGCGCGAGAAGAAGCCGAACACCTTCACCGATTTCGTCGCCTGCGGCCGGGCGCTGATCGAGGCGGGCTATACCGCGCAGGGACGCATCGTCGCCCATGGCGGCAGCGCCGGCGGCATGCTGATGGGTGCCGCCGCCAACATCGCCCCGGAGCTGTTCGCCGGGATCGTCGCCGACGTGCCCTTCGTCGACGTGCTCAACACCATGCTCGACGCCGACCTGCCGCTCACTCCGCCGGAATGGCCGGAATGGGGCAACCCGGCCGAGAGCGAGGCGGCGTTCAAGACGATCCTGTCCTATTCGCCTACGACAACGTCGCCGCCAAGGCCTATCCGGCGATCCTGGCGCTCGGCGGCCTCACCGATCCACGCGTAACCTATTGGGAGCCGGCCATGTGGGTCGCGCGGCTGCGCGCCACCATGACCGGCGGCGGTCCCATCCTCTGCAAGATCAACATGGAGGCCGGACATGGCGGCGCCGCCGGCCGCTTCGATCGCCTGGAAGAGGTCGGGCTGATCTACGCCTTCGCGCTGATGGCGGCGGGGCGCGCGGCGAAGCCGGCCTGAACAGGATCGGTGCCGGCCGCGAAAGGCCGCGCGGCCCGCGCTTCGACAAAGCGTCGCAAAAAGGGCAGAACAGCGCCCGCGCCTCTGCTGTGCTGCTGGAGCAGAGAATAAGATTAAAATAATAATCGAACACGACGCCCAGGGAGGAACCCGATGAAGTACGTCGCGATGGCCGCCGCGATCCTGTTCGCGCTACCGCTCGCTGCGCAGGCCCAGGAACCGGCGCCGAAGCCGGTCGCGCCAGAGGCGGGTTCGACCGCTCCGGACAGTGCTCCGAAGGCCCCGCAGACGGCCCAGGAGCGCCAGCAGGCGAATGCCGTGAAGCTCGCCGGGCTCGTGCGCTTCGTCGGCGAATCCTGCAAGGAAGCGCAGCCCGATTACGAGCGGTTCAAGTCGGTGGTCGCCGCCATGGGGGTCGATCTCGACGCGATCTCCAAGGGTGAATTGCTGATGCGCAGCATGGGCTACACCGAAGCCTACCGGAAGAATGTCGACGAGAGCTGCCGCAAGGCGCAGGAGATGTTCGGCGAGAAGGGCTCGGCGATCCCCGGCCTCGTCCTGCGCAAGGCCTCATGAGGCAAGCCGCATTTTAAGCACGCGTTCACCGCGCTGAGCGAGAGTGCCCGCACGAGTGGCGTTCGGCGCCCCACCTCCGTCCGAGGTCGGGCGCCGCGAAGATGGCGGGCGTTTCGCGTGATGGGGGGACGGGCCGGTCAGGGAAAGCGGCTGCGTCCGGGCAGGATACTGCTGCGCGCCGGCCTCGCCGCCGGCCTCTGCGGCTGGATCTCGGCGGCGGAGGCGGTCCGACTGGTCTCGGCCAAGGGGACGCAGCCACCGGAGGGCTACGGCCGCATCGTCCTGACCTTCGACGAGCCAGTCGCCGTCAAGGCGCGGGTGTCGGGCGCGATTCTCGTGCTCACCTTCGGCGAGGCGGTGACGGCCGGCCCCGAGCGGATCGCCGCGGGCATGCCGGACTACGTCACCATCGTGCGGCGCGATCCCGACGGCTCGGCCCTGCGCCTTGCCCTGCAACGCCCCTATCGCCTCAACGTGCAGGATGCCGGCGAGCAGGTCTTCATCGATCTGCTGCCCGAGAGCTGGAACGGCTTTCTTCCGCCGCTTCCCACCGAGGTGGTGGCCGATCTCGCCCGCCGGGCGGCGGCGGCCGAGGCGACCCTGAAGGCCCGCAACCCGCCGCCGGTCCCGCGTCCTCTCACCCTGGAACTCGCCCGCACCGAGGTGCGGACCCGGCTCTCCCTGCGGTTGCCGGAGGGCACAGAGGCGGCCTTCGCGCCGACCGGAACCGGGACGCGCCTCACGCTGCCCGGCGCGTGGCGCATCGATGACCTCGCCCTGCGGGGGCGCCTCGCCCCGAGCATCGGCCGCGTCGCCATCGAGAGCGAGGCGGGCGAGACGCGTATCGTCGCCAATCCGGCCGAGGGCGTCACCCTCGCCTCCGCGCGCGACGAGGATGTCCTCACCATCGACTTCCTCGCGAAGCCGGCATCGGCGGATGCCGCTTCGCCCTCGGCCGCCCTCGCCGCAACCGAGGCGAAGGAGGAGGCCAAGGACCCGGTGAAGGAGCCGCCCCGGTCCGCCGCCGCGCCGGCCGCCGACGCGTCCCCACGCCGCGCCGCGCCGCCCTCGGCCCCGGTGACGCGCAAGGCGGGATCCGGTCTCGTCTTCCCCTTCGCCAAGCGCGTGCCGGCAGCCCTGTTCGAGCGCGGCGGTGTCGTCACGCTCGTGTTCGCCACGACCGATCCCGTCGCCGTGCCTCCGCCCGGAGCCACCGGCCTCGTCGCGCTCTCGGCCCCGCAGCGCAGCGGCGCCTTCACCATCCTTCGCTTCACCGCGCCCGGCGGACGGCTCGTCGATCTCGTGCCTGTGACCGAGCCGGGCGGCTGGGAGCTGGTGACCGGCGACAGCCTCTCGCCGAGCGAGAGCCTGACCGCCCAGCGCGCCCCAGCCGCACAGGGACGGCTCGGCGTGACCC
>JAGTAM010000069.1 GCA_023422485.1 Pseudomonadota bacterium
CCCTGCTCGCCGACATCCTTCGGTCGCCGCGACAGGATCTCGGCGGCGACTGCCTGCACCGTGGCTTCGTCGGAAAACTTCAGGCGCCCGTCCTCGACCGTGTAGAGGCGGCGCAGGATCGCCATCAGCTCGGGATCGGTCCGGCCATAGGGCGCGAGCCCCATGATCTTCCATTCCTCGCCCTTGATCTGGTCGAAGCCGGCCAGGTCCGTCACCAGCCCATAGAGAAAGCCGACCGAGCCGCGCCCGCGCTGGCGCCGCACCTCCTCGATCCGGCCGTCCCTCAGTCGGTAGATCGCGGCCGCGCCGGTCTCGCCCCTGCCGTCGACGCTCAGCGCGGTCGCCTCCTCGAACGGACTGCCCCACAGGGCATAGGCCGCGTGCGCGAGGTGGTGGGCGTAGCGGCGGCGCCCGGCGATGGTGGCGCGCGGCTTGCCGCTGAGCCCCCGCGTCTCGTTGTCGAGGGCGAGCACCGTGCCGTTGCCGGCACGCGCCTGCATGGCGTGGAGATCGGCGATGAAAACCCGCTCGGCCCGCTCGGGCACGAAGGAGCGGTTGAGGGTGGAGGGGTGCGCGGCCAGAGCGGGCAGATCGAAGGCGCCAGCGGCGGCCTGTCCCTTCAGGAAGTCGGAAAACTGCTCGCCCCAGGAGGTGGCGACGACGAGGTCCGTGCCCTCGGGGACGTGGCGCTTCAGCAGGCCCGCCATGCGGGTGCCCGGGTCGGGCTCGCAGTTCGGGGCGCGCTTGTATTGCAGGTAGCGCTCGGCGGCCTCGGCGAAGAGCACGGTCCCATCCGGCCCGACGAGGGCGAGCGCCGGATCGTGGAAGGTCGTGGCGAGGCCGAGATAGGTGCGCATGCTGCCGGGCTACACGCCGGCAGGCGGGGCGACAACTCTCGAAGCGGCCGCCCGCAGGGCGGAGCGAAAGCCGCGATCGCGCCGGCAGCCGCCGGCACTCGAGACCGAGCGAGGAACGGGACGGCCGGACACGCGCCGTTGTCGCGTTGCGGTGCTCCGATGGCCGTGCGAGACGGGCCGTCGATGACGGACGCCTTCCCCGCCTCGCCTCCCCTCGCCCTCGTGATCTTCGACTGCGACGGCGTGCTGATCGACAGCGAGCCGATCAGCCTCGCGACCCTGACCCGCGGCCTCAACGGGATCGGGCTCGCGATCAGCCTCGATAGCGTTCGCGAACGCTTCGCTGGTACTTCCATGACCTCGATCATGGAGCGCGTCGCCCGCGAGGACGGGATCGTCGCCCCGGACGGATTCGTCGAGCGGGTGAAGGCGGAGACGCTCGAAGCCTTCGAGGCGGAGCTGACCGCCATGGCCGGCATCGCAGACGCCCTGGGCCTGCTGAATCTGCCCTTCTGCGTCGCCTCCAGCAGCGATCCGGTGCGGTTGCGCCGTTCGCTCGGGCTCACCGGCCTGCTGCCGCTGTTCGGCGACCACGTCTTCTCCTCAGCACAAGTCGAGCGAGGAAAGCCGTTTCCCGACCTGTTCCTGTTCGCGGCGGAGCGGATGGGCGTGGCGCCGGAGACCTGTCTCGTGATCGAGGACAGCGTACCGGGAGTGCAGGCGGCCCGCGCCGCGGGCATGCGGGTCGTCGGCATCACCGGCGGCGGCCATTGGAGCCACGACCGGGAGGGGCGCGATCTCTTGGCGGCCGGGGCCTCCATGGTCTTCTCCGCCCATGCGGAGCTCGGCCGCATCGTCGCCGTGGGCTGAGGGCGGCGTCCCCGGTCTCGGGGACTGCGTCGGGCCGGTCCGTGCCCTCGACGCGATGAACCGCGTCCTCGATCAAGCTGGCCTCGGCATGCGCCGCAGCCCCGGCGACCGCGCGCCGCATGACGGCCACGCGCGGTTCGGCTCGCGCGCCTAAGCGCTTCTCGGGACAGCTAAGACGCGCCAACCAGGGCGCGAATCACGGCGTGATCTTTCCCTGTCAAGCTGAACTTCGAAAGAACATTTCGTTGACGGTTCGGCTTGGACCACTCATCTTAAGGACGTGCGGACGACTTCGCACCGCGGTGATTTGTAGTGGCACGCTTGCGCCGCGTTATCAAACGCTAATGCATCACGACGCACTTGCGCCGTGGTCCTCGCGAGAGAGGAGGACTTGCCTTGATCGGTCTCTTTATTTGGAAGACTTCGAAACAGTCCGATCGCCGGAAGGGCCGGACGGAGGGATGGTGTCGGCGGACAGTCACATCCGTGGGCTAGAGCGTCGCGGCGAACGATGACCCCGGCTTCCGGGATCCAATGATGCCGCGATCCAGCGCCCACGACCGCCTTGCCGACAACCGGCCGACAATGGCCGCAGGAGTTCATCCCGTCATGACCCGTGTGCAGACCGCTTACCTCGACGATAACGCGCTCGACCTTTCCGGCGCCGACGCCGCCCCCGCCCGCGTGATCGAGATCGGCGAGATCACCGCCGGCATCGCTGTGCCCGAGCGCGGCGGCGTCCGCTTCTTCTCGTCCGAGCGCCGTTTCGACGGCCTCGACGGCACCCTGTTCCGCACCGTGGAGCAGGCCGCCCGCGCCGCGCGGGAGAAGGACCGCCAACCGCGCCTGCGCGCGGTGTGAGGCGTCTCGCCAGAGATCGGCCTCTCGAACAAGCCGGCGGCTCCGCCCGGAGTCGCCGGCTTTCTTATTGGCAAGTCACTAAGCAAGGCGGCGGCGCGGTTCGCGCTGGATCGCTTCGCATTCGCCTGGGGTGACGGAGGTGCCGCAAGCCTGAGATCATCGGCCGGAGACCGCCTCGGCGACCTTTGCGCCGGCTTCGCCTTCGACCGGAGCGGCGCGCTCGTGCATCGTCCCGACAGCCGGTGAGCACCTTGTCGGATGATGCGCTACTTGCACTCCTCGCGGGCGCGCTTGAGCGCCTCCGAAAAACCGCCCAGCGCATAGTCGTCCTGGGTCGGCTTGCCGCGCTGGGAGATGGTGCGAACCGTCGCGGTCTGGGTCCGACCCATCTCGGTGACGATGCGCGGCTCGTCCGCCTGATTCTGAATCCAGGCGTTCTCGTCCTTCACCACGAGGCCGTAGCGGGTGTTGCCCACCGTCAGATAAGGGTCGCTCGGCGCGGCGGCCGCGCCGGGCTTGCCTTGCGCCGCCGCCGGCTTCGGCTTGAAGCCGAGCATCACCGCGATCTCACCCTGGGCGCCTCCCTTCGGGAAGGTCACGAACAGGTAGGCGGTGTCGCGCGCCAGCGTCTTGGGGCTGCGCGTCGTCGGCTGGGCGATGACGTAGCACAGCTTGTCGCGGCCCTGCGCACCGTTGGTGAAGACGTTCCAGTCTCCGAACACCGCGAGCGGCACCGCCTGCTGCATGCCGGGCGGCAGAGCCGAACTCTTCGGCTGGCGGCGGCTCGACCGGGCGGGGATGACCTCCGCGCCCTGCACCCCCTGCTGCGCGAAGGCCGGCTCGGACGGGACGGACAGGGCCGTGGCGGCCAGAACGAAGGCCGTGACGGAGCGGCCGGCGCGGGATGTCGGGCGAAGGGACGGGAGGCGGGGCCGCAGCATCTCAACTCGTATGTACGGACGGCGGGGACGATCCGGCCGTCTTCCTGCGCGTCAGGATGCCGAGCCTAAGCGGAACAGGAAAGCCCCGCCTGCCCCGATCAACCGAAAACGGCAACAGGCCGCACCCCTCGCGGCCGCCTTGCCCACGAAGTGGATATCAGGCCGCCCGCATCTCCGCCGCGAGCGAAGCGGAGGCGAGAGCCGCCGCCGGCAGGTCGATCGACGGGTCGATCGCGGGCAGCCGGATCTCGACCGACGCCGGCGCGGAGACCGGATCGGCCGGCTTCGGCTGAGCGGGCTTGGCCGGGTCCTTGGCGGGATCGTTGTAGGGCGTGTTGTAGGCCTTGCGGATCGAGGCCCAGAAGGCGTCCCGCTCCGCATCCGTCAGCCGGCCGAGGCGGGCGTCGATCACCGCCATCGCCTCCGCGGCCAGGGCCGGCGTTTCCTCGACGGTGATCCAACTCTCAACGTTCATCGACGGCACTCCGCGGGTTCGGACAGTCGGATAGCCAAGCTCGGTTATCTGAAATCTGAACGCCGCATTTTCCGTGCCCGTTCCCGCAGGGCTGCTTTTACTTCTCCACAGGGCCGAGCTTTTCCAGCCAGGCTGCCGCCTGCCGGCGCACGTTGTCCGGCGCGGGGCCGCCGTAGCTGGTGCGGCTCGCCACCGAGTTCTCGACGCCGAGCACCGCGAAGATGGCCCCCGTGATCCCCGGCTCGATCGCCTGCATGTCGGCGAGGGAGAGTTCCTCCAGCCCGATGCCGCGCGCGGAGGCCGCGGCGACGACGCGGCCGGTGACGTGGTGAGCCTGCCGGAACGGCATGTTCAACTCCCGCACCAGCCAGTCGGCGAGATCGGTGGCGGTGGCGTAGCCGGAGCCGGCCGCGCGCTTGAGCGTCTCGGCCACGGGTTCGAGGTCGCGCACCATGCCGGCCATGGCGGCGAGGCAGAGCGACAGCGATTGCAGGGCGTCGAAGGTGCCCTCCTTGTCCTCCTGCATGTCCTTCGAGTAGGCGAGCGGCAGGCCCTTCATCACGATGAGCAGGCCCGTGAGCGCGCCGATAATGCGGCCGGCCTTGGCCCGCACCAGCTCGGCGGCGTCGGGGTTGCGCTTCTGCGGCATGATCGACGAGCCGGTGGTGAAGCCGTCCGACAGCTTGACGAAGCCGAACTGGGCCGAGGTCCACACCACCAGCTCCTCGGCGAAGCGCGAGAGGTGGACCGCGCAGATCGACGCGGCGGAGAGCGATTCCAGCGCGAAGTCGCGGTCGGCCACGGAATCGAGCGAGTTCGCCGTCGGCCGGTCGAAGCCGAGCGCGGCGGCCGTAGCGTGCCGGTCGATGGGGAAAGAGGTGCCGGCGAGCGCCGCGGAGCCCAGCGGGCACTCGTTGAGCCGGGCCCGCGCGTCGCGGAACCGGCCGCGGTCGCGCGCCAGCATCTCGACATAGGCAAGGCAGTGGTGGCCGAAGGTGACGGGCTGGGCCGATTGCAGGTGGGTGAAGCCGGGCATCACCGTCCCGGCGTGTTTCAATGCCGTCTGGGCAAAAGCCCGCTGCAGGTCGGCGACCTGGGTGTCGAGGGCGTCGAGGGTGTCGCGCACCCACAGCCGCATGTCGGTGGCGACCTGATCGTTGCGTGAGCGGGCGGTGTGCAGCCGCCCGGCGGCGGGGCCGACGATCTCGGTCAGGCGGCTCTCCACCGCCATGTGAATGTCTTCGAGTTCGCGCCGGAAGACGAATTCGCCGCGCTCGATCTCCGCCTCGACGGACTTGAGCCCGGCTTCGATGGCTGCCACATCCTCGGCGGGCAGGATGCCTTGGCGCCCCAGCATCGCGACATGCGCCAGCGAGCCGCGAATGTCCTGGGGCGCGAGCCGCCTGTCGAACCCGATGGAGGCGTTGATCTCCTCCATGATCTCGGCCGGGCCGCTGGCGAAGCGGCCGCCCCACATCCGGTTGCTCATGGCTGATCCCACCTTCCGCACGCGAAACGAGGCTCGGCCGTGAAGGCGACCCCGAACATCCTAGCCGCCGGCGGCGCGCTCGCCGCCGTCCTCATCGGCGGCCTCGCCCTATACGGGACGGGCTCGAACCTCGGCAACCTCGTGGCCACGGGTCCCTGCGCCGAGGCGGCGCCGGTGGCGGCCCGGCTGGCGCCGCTCGCCCGCGGCGATGTCGCGGCCTTCGAC
>JAGTAM010000615.1 GCA_023422485.1 Pseudomonadota bacterium
CGCCCGATTGCGACACCGAAGCGTCCGAGCCGGTCGACACCCCGGGACGAGAAGGACAGCGATCGCCCGATCCAGTCACCCGGATCAGCTCCGCTCCACCCACAATCCCGAAGACCTCCGAAACCCCGCCCCACCAGATGGTGGACCGCGGCGCCCCGTCGGTGAAAATGGGTATAGGGGGCCCGACTCCGCGCGTCAATCGAAAAAACCGAAAAGTTCGGAAGCGCCCGCCACGGGGCCTCGAAACGCACCCTGGGTGCCTTCGGCGGGCCGAGTGCACTCGCGAAAGGCTCAAAAGCCCTTCTTCACCTGTGCCAGCGCGCGGCTGAGCGCGTCGGCCACGATTGCGCGCTCGTCCGGAGAGGCATCGCGGGCAACGATGACATGCTCGCGGCGGGAGGTCAGCGTCAGCGTGCGCAGGCCGAACTCCTCGTCATCGACGCGGCTGAGCTTGGTCCAGAGCGGGTTGAAGCGCCATTCGCGGCGCACGCCGCGCGGATCGATCCGGGCGAGAAAGACTTCGATCGGCGAGATCGCCACTTCCTCGAAGGATCGCCCGCGGCGGAAGCTCACCTTCAGCGCAACGTAAAGCGCCAGCATATCGAGGCCGAAGAACCCGGCGATCGGCCAGAAGCCGGCGCGCCAGCACGCGATGGAGGTCACGAGCGAGACGAGGCAGCAGAGCGTCATCACGATCCGGAAGCCGTCCTGGCTCAAGGATTGGTGGGGCCGGATCACGGCCGAGTAGACCGGCCGGTCCATCGTTGCAGGATCGAGCCCGTCCGGATGTGCAGGAATGTTGCCGCTCGCCATGGGCTGAATATAACGCGCTGATGCCAACGAGAAAGCCGTCTTCCCGCCCTTCCGCCCCTGCTGCGGTAAAAAGTCAGGCGGCGAAGTCTACTGCCGCGGGCGCGAAACCAGCAAAGCCCCAGGCCAAGCTGACGCCGAGTCTGGCGGCGCGTGTCGAAACCTCGCCGCCGGCCGTCGACGACGCGACCCTGGTCGAGATCTTCTCGCGGCTGCGCGCGGCTGAACCGGAGCCCCGCTCGGAACTCGAATATATCAACCCCTACACGCTGCTCGTCGCGGTGGTGCTCTCGGCGCAAGCCACCGACAAGAGCGTGAACCTCGCGACCGCCCCGCTCTTCGCTGTAGCCGACACGCCGCAGAAGATGCTGGAACTCGGCGAGGAGCAGGTTCGGCACTTCATCCGCACCATCGGCCTGTTCAACACCAAGGCCAAGAACGTGATCGCGCTGTCGCGGATCCTGGTGGAGCGGCACGGGGGCGAAGTGCCGCGCGAGGCCGAGGCTCTGGAGGTGCTGCCGGGCGTCGGGACGAAGACCGCGAGCGTCGTGCTCAACGTGGCCTTCGGCGTGCCGCGGATCGCGGTCGATACCCACATCTTCCGCGTCTCGAACCGCATCCCGCTGTTTCCCGCGGCCACCACCGACAAGGTGCAGGCGGGGCTGGAGGCGCGGGTGCCGGAGCCGTTCCGCCTCAACGCGCATCATTGGCTGATCCTGCACGGGCGCTACACCTGCAAGGCACGGCGCCCGGAATGCCCGCGCTGCGTCATCGCGGATCTCTGCCGGTATCCCTCGAAGACGCTGGCGCTCTCCCCCATATCCACGGGCGATAAGCCATGAACCCGCGTCCCTGTGGACGAAGCGGTGCAGCGCCAATGCGTTGTGCTGCAAACCTCGTTCCGGTAGATTGATGGTATGGCGGCCGGGATTGGCACCTGAGGGCAGGTCCCGGCCGTCCGCCCGCCAGACGGGTCGCCGCGCCGCGGATTTCGCTTCACGTGCCAGTTCCGAAGGAGCCACGGCCCCATGGACTTCCTCAAACCACGGTACACGCCTATGAACCGCCGCCGTCGCATCTACGAGGGCAAGGCGAAGGTCCTCTATGAAGGACCAGAGCCGGGGACGCTCATCCAGCACTTCAAGGACGACGCGACCGCCTTCAATGCCAAGAAGCACGAGGTGATCGACGGCAAGGGCGTGCTGAACAACCGGATCTCCGAGTTCGTTTTCCAGCACCTAAACGATATCGGCGTGCCGACCCACTTCATCCGCCGGCTCAACATGCGGGAGCAGTTGATCCGTGAGGTCGAGATCATCCCGCTCGAAGTGGTCGTGCGCAACGTGGCGGCGGGCTCGCTCGCACAGCGGCTTGGGCTCGAAGAAGGCACCCAGCTCCCGCGCTCGATCATCGAGTTCTACTACAAAAACGATCAGCTCAACGACCCGATGGTGTCGGAAGAGCACATCACCGCGTTCGGCTGGGCGACCCCCCAGGAGATCGACGACATCATGGCGCTGGCCATCCGCGTCAACGACTTCCTGTCCGGCCTCTTCCTCGGCGGCGGCATCCGCCTCGTCGATTTCAAGATGGAGACCGGCCGCCTGTGGGAGGGCGACCTGATGCGCATCGTCGTCGCCGACGAGATCTCCCCGGATTCCTGCCGGCTGTGGGACATCAAGTCCTCGGACAAGCTCGACAAGGACCGCTTCCGCAAGGATCTCGGCGGACTGATCGAAGCCTATACCGAGGTCGCCAAGCGTCTCGGTATCATGTCAGAGAACGAGAAGGTCCAGACCGGCGGTCCGCGCCTGGTGCAGTGAGACCGACGCCTCAGCGCGGCTCGGCCGGCTCCAGGCCGGTCCAGCCGCGGCGCAGGCGCAGATGGGTCGAGAGGTCCGGATCGAAGCCCGGATGATAATGGGGGTCCTGCGCCAGCAGCGGCCCCCATCGCTTTTTGAGCGCCTCGACCTCGAGGCGATGCCGGGCGGCGGCCTCCGGCGAGGGCCGGCGGCTCGCCGATTCCCGATGGTGAAGCACGGCGCCGCCGACATAGAGCGTGCGCAGGCCCATCGCGTTCAGCCGGAGGCAGAGATCGACGTCGTTGAAGTCGATCGCGAAGGCCGCGGCATCAAAACCGCCCGCGCGGGCAAACTTTTCGGCCTCGATGACGAGGCAGGCGGCGGTCACGGCCGAGACGCCGCGGGTGGCGCGCAGGGCGCTGAGGTAGCCGGCGGCATCCCCTGCGAAATGGCGGTGGCCGTGGGTGACGAGACCACCGGTGCCGAGCACGATTCCGCCATGCTGGATGCGGCCCTCGCCGTCGATCAGGCGGGCGCCGACCGCGCCGACCTCGGGGCGCAGCGCCTCGCGTACCATGCGCTCCAGCCAGTCCGGGGCCTCGGCCTCGACGTCGTTGTTGATGAAGGCCAGCAGGCGTCCGCGCGCCTGCGCCGCGACGCGGTTGTTGATGGCCGCGAAATCGAAGGGACCGGGGCAGGCGACGATCCGGGCAGCGCCCTCCGCTTCGAGGCTGCGAAAATAGGCGAGCGTCGCGGGATCGCGGCTGCCGTTGTCGCAGATCAGAATTTCCTTGGCCGGCCAGTCGGTGCGGTGGCGCAGGCTCTCGATACAGGGCCGCAGCAGATCGAGGCGGTCGCGGGTCGGCACGATCAGGCTAACGAGGGGGCGCGGCTCGGGCAGGGGTCTGTCGAGGCGGATCACTCCGTCCTCGTCGACGACGCGCGTGCCGCCCTCCCCCGCACGGCTGAGATCGCGCGCGACGGCTTTCAGCCGGGCAAGGCGGCTTGCCTGTCGCCCCTCCCATCCTCCGACGGATCCGAAGGAGAGAATACGTGGGAGATGGCGCACGGCGGTCGAACCGAACCGGGCCGCGACGCCCAGGGCGAGGTCGAGCGCGGCGGCGCCGGCTATGGGCGCCGCGTCCGCGACGCTGGCGCGGCGGAACGCGATCACGGGGCCGAGGTAATCGACCGCTCGCAGGTAGTCCCGGTCGAAGGCCGGGCGCAGCAGTGGGAGCCAGGGACCGGAGCTCCCTTGGCGGTAGAGGGCGTCGCCGTACAGCGCATGGAGATCCGGATCGGTGAAGGCGGCAGCGATGGCGGCAGACGCGCCGGCCGCGACCTGCTGACCTTCGCTCGCGAGGAGAATGATCGGGTGTCCATCCGGCGGGATGCGAACCGCGCCTCCTGCATCGGGCTCGACACAGGCGATCCCGGCCGCGGCCAAAGCGGCGGCGGGCTCGTCCGCTGGGACGAGGCTGGCGGGCCATTGCAGGCGATGATGGGCACCGGCCAGGGCAATAAAGCGTTGCGCCGCCCGCAGCCGTCGGCGCGAGAGGCGGGCGAGCAGGATCGGCAGCAGACGGCTCGGCCGGCGCAAGGCGCGGAGAGCGAGCGCGAGGCGCCCCGGCGCGGGCTCGGCGGCAAAGCCCAGCGCGTCGGGCCAAATGTCGGGCCGGCCCTCGGGGCTCATTCCAGCTCCTCGCCGAAGGTCGTGAGCGATAGGGCCGGATGATAGAACGGATCGTGCCGGATCACGCCGCGCCAGCGCTCGGTGAAGGCGGCCGCCTCGCGCTCGAAGCGGGCACGCGCGGCACCGACCGGCCGGCCGCGGCTCACCGATTCGAGGTGGGAGAGGACGGCGTGCGGCGTCCACATCGTCTTCCAGCCCCGCGCCCCGAGACGCAGGCAGAAGTCGATGTCGTTGAAGTCGATCGGGAAGGTCGCCTCGTCGAATCCGCCCACCGCCTGATACTTCTCCCGCGCCACGGCGAGGCAGGCCGCCGTGACGCCGGAGACCTCGTGCGCCACGGTCAGGCGATCGAGATGGCCGGGCGTGTCGGCAGGACGCCGCCGCAGGATATGCCCGGCCTCACCGCCGAGCCCTACGACCACCCCGGCATGCTGGAGCCGTCCATCCTCGTAGAGGAGCTTGGCGCCGACGGCACCGACCTCCGGGCGGGCGGCTTGCGCGGTGAGGACGTCGAGCCAATCCGGCCTCAGCACCGCCACGTCGTTGTTGAGCAGGACGAGGATCTCGCCCTGCGCCGCGCGCGCGCCGGCATTGACCATCGCGGAGAAATTGAAGGGGTGCGGATGGGGCTCGATCCGCACCCGTGGATCGGCGCACAGGCGATCGTACAGCGCGAGCACCGCCGGCTCGGTCGAGCCGTTGTCCACGATCACCAGCTCGATCGCCGGATAGTTGGTTTTCTCAAGCACCCCCTCGGTGACGCGCGCGATGAGGTCGAGCCGGTCGCGCGAGGGGATGATCACGCTGACGAGCGGTGCCGGATCGGGACGCGGCCAGTGCAGATCCAAGCGTTCCTGATGGAGCATGGCTCGCGCCGGCGAGCCCGCGGCGCGCAGATGCCGGTCGAGGCGCGGTGCGCGGGCGGACATATCGGCCGTGAAGGGCTCGCAGCGACACAGAATGCGCGGAAGGTGAACGACGCGGGTCGCGGCTCCGGACGCAAGATCGAGGGTGAGGGTAGCGTTCTCGGGTGAGCCCAACGGCTCGGTCGGCAGCGTGGTGAGGAAGGAACTCGTGACGAGAGCAGGTGCGCCGACATAACCGGTGACGAGGGCAAGGTCTGGGCTCCAATCCGGCTTGAGGCGCGGCCTGATCGTCCGCCCGCCGACTTCCTCGTCGGCGTAGACCAACTCGACGGCCTCGGTCTCAATGCCTTGCGCGAGTAGGCTCAGCGCCTCCGGCGCCAGGACGTGACCGGGACGCAGCAGACCGAAGAGGTCGGCCCCGTGGCTCAAGTCCTGGATCGTCGCGGATGGATTCCAATGGACCGACGCGACGCGCGGATCGATCCCTTCCGCTCGCGTCGGAGGGCCGTCATCCGTCCAGGCGATGAGGAGAGACCAGTTTCGATGAGTCTGGGCACGCAGGCTCGCCACGCTGCGTGCCACGGCATCCGCCCGCGCGAAGGTCGCGGGCAGGACAAGGCGAATCGAGGCGCCGGACAACGGCTCAGCCGGCTTCGTTCGCGACAGGCGCGCCGCCTTCCAGGCCGGGTAGCGGCCGAGCGGCGTTGCGGCGCAGGCCCCGCGCAGGCTGTCGCGCCAACGTCGCTCGTCGCGGGCGAGCCCGGCACGTAGGGCCGCCGCGACGCGTGCCGGCCGCTTCAGCAGGGCTTCCGCGAAGACGCTCGCGCTCCCACGCAGCCCGACCCGCTCGAGAACGAAGCTCGGCTCCGCCGCGATCTCGATAGCCGCGCAATCGCCGGGCAGGTAGCCGAGCCAGTGCGCTGTGCCGAGGGCGAGACCGGGCAGGACGAAATTGTCACGGCGGCCCGCGGCGCGGAGCAGGCGCAGCAACGGTCGCTGCGGCCGGGCTCGCGCCGGCAGCGTATAGGTCAGAACGAGCCACCGGCCCTTCCGGGGATTGCGGAAGACGTCCGGCAAGACGAGGCGACGGTCGAATAGCGGGTCGTCGGTGGGCGCGAGCGAGAACGGCGTCTCCCGGCCTCGCCAGACATTCCGCCGTGCGCCTCGCCATGCATCAAACTGGGCGATGCGGTCCTCCGGAATGGTCCGCGACGTGCCGCGAAAGCGAGACGATCATGGGTCGGCCGCTGCCTCGCCCTGTTCGGCCGCCGCGGCGGGGGCGGGCTTGCGGCGACGCGTGACCGGCTTCGCCCGCGCCGCGCCGGCCAGGGTCACCTCGATGTCGTAACCCATCGCCTTGTCGGCGGGCACGGAGAGATCGTTCTCGATCACCGTCGCCTCGCCCTGCACGGCGCCGGCCGGCACGGACACGGCGACGCGATGGGTGCGCGCCATGACGGGCTGCTCGTTGTACTTCACCGCAATGGTCACGGGCGCCTCGAAGCGCCCGGCAGCGCCGGCCGGGCCGAGCAGGGCGCGCAGCTCGACGCCGACGCGCACCGCCACCGAACCGTCCGGCCGCGCCTTGCACTCGCGGCTGAGCCGCGCGAACACGATCTGGTGGCGAAGGCGCGACTTGTCGCCCGCCGCTCCGGCAAAGGCCTGAATCGCCGCGCCGCCATCCGGCACGTAGACCGGCGGGCAATAGACGTCGTCAGGGTCCTGCGCGCGGGGCGCGGCCAAGGACGGTGCCCCGCCCTCGCCCCCGCCCCCGCCGAACATATTCTTGAAGAAGCCGCCGGACTCGGCGCGCGCCGCACCGGGAGCGGCCAGCGCCAACCCGGCGAATATGATCAAGCCTCTGCGCATCGTCTGACCGTTCCCTGCCCTTCCCTGGCGGTCCCCTCGAACGCTCCGGAGCCGAACGATCCTATTTGAGCGCGTCGAAACCGGGGCCGAACCCCTTGGTCGAGACCGGGATGCCCACCCCCTCCTCCGGCGTCTGGAAGACGATGAAGGTCGCCTGCGAGCCGCCGCGCAGCGATTTGATCAGGCCCTCGTCCATCACCACTTCGGCGATGCAGCCCGGCGTGATGCACCGCACGAAGCTGGCGCGACCGATGTCGGTCTGGTCGATCTTCAACCCGAGGCCATAGGGCAGCAGGATACCGAGCGGAGCCTGCACCCGCATCAGGTAGCCGCGGTTGTCCGCGAGCTTCAACACGATGACCACGAGACTCAGGTTCGGCCGGTCTTCCGCCGCCACGTACTGCACCAGGGCGCATTGCTCGGCCTTGGCACCGGCCGGCGTTTCGCAGCGCAGTTGCCAGTCATCGAAGGTTTTCCGCACATTGCCCTGAGCCTGCGCGACGCCGCCTCCGGTCAGGATCGTGGCGATGGCCGCGGCCGCCAGCGCAAGACGGCGACCGGATTCCGGCCGAACCGCGCGAACCACGCCCCCAAACAGACTCATACGAACTCCGATCGATCGCTTCCTGAGGCGGCGTCCGGTCCCGGGCGGGTGCCCCTCGCGCTGGCGCAGTCGAGGCTGTGGGAAGCGCCGCACGGGCTCGGGCGTTGGGACCATGCAGGGTCCCCGGTGTCAAGCGATCGCGGCGAGGGTGTGTCGGGATTGAGGCGAAGCGTCTACCGCTTGCCGCCGCACTGCCCTACAGTAAGGCCAAGCTCTCCGTCATTCGAGGAACCCGCCATGCGCCGCCTCGCCTCCTCCCTCGCCCTCGCGACGCTCCTCGCCGCACTGGGCTCCGGGGGCGCCTCCGCCCTGTCCCTGCCCTTCGAGGAATCGGACTACCTGCCGCCTGAAGCGACGACGACCTATATCGAGCGCTCGCTCAACCATCAGGCGCCGCTCACCATCGAGCATCCGCCGGTGGAGCGGAACCCGCGCGGTCGCCTGCGCGGCGATGCGGCGGCCATTGCCGGCTTCTGCCGGGATGGGGGCACGGTGCTGCGCCGCGACGCCTCAGGCCGCCCGACCTACCTGCGTCAGCGCGAGGTCTGCGAGAATGTCGCCCCCCGCACGCTGTGGCCGGGCCACGTCGATCCGCGCCCGACCTGGCCGGCCGAGCCCAGGGCCGCGCGCAGCCGGGCGGTCGTGACGAAGTACTGATACGGTCTCCGCTCGATCGGACCGGGAAGCGCATCAGCAAGACCGCGTGGCGCTCGAGCGACGGCCAAATCCGCCATCCCGGAGGGATCGGCCGGATTTGGTCTGAGCCGAACGCCTCAGCCGTAGCGGTGCAGCTCCGAACCGTGCCGCTTCAACCAGCGTTCGGCTTCCTCGACATGGGGGCAGAGCTCGTTGGTGAGCGCCCAGAAGCGCGGGGAATGATTCATCTCCCGCAAATGGGCCATCTCGTGGGCGACGAGATAGTCGAGCACCACCGGCGGCGCGAGAATCAGCCGCCAGGAGAAGTTCAGCTCGCCTCGGGCGGTGCAGGAGCCCCAGCGGCTGCGCGTGTCGCGCAGCGTCACCCGTGCCGGCCGCTGGCCGAGCCGGGACGCGTAGACCGCCACCGATTGCGACAGGTCGCGCCGCGCCTCCCGCATCAGGAATTCGCGGACGCGGCGGGGCATGTGGGCGGGATCGCCCGGGACGGCGAGTGTCCCGCTCTCGGGATCGGCCTCGGCCGTACCGCGGCCCTCGCGCGGCACGATCCGGTGCGGCACGCCACGCAACGGGATGACCGAGCCCGCCGCGAAGGGGACGCGCTCGGGCAGCTTGGCGAGGCGGGTGGCGATCCAGCCACCATGGTTCTGGGCGAATTTCTGCGCCGTGGCGAGTGACGAGCGGGTCGGCAGCGTCAGCACCACGGCGCCGGTGGCGCTGGAGACCCGCAGAGTCAGCCGGCGCGCGGTGGGCCGCCGCAGGATGGCCACGCGGAAGGTCTGTCCCTCATGGGCGATCTCGATGTGATCCGGATCCGGCCGTCGCAGCAGGGCGCGCGTCATGGCGGCGAACCTAGCCGCAGGCGGCCGGCGCAGCCATCCCAGCAATCCGTCTCTCACCGGAAATTCACCCGCTCAAGCATCGTCCCGAAAGGTGGCGGCCGGCTTTCGGGAAAAGACGATGCGAAAACAAGAGAGGAGAACATCGTCCTGACCCGATATGCAGGACGATGTTCAAGCGCTTCGCTCGCCCCGCGATCAGGCGCTCCCCTCCATCTCCCGCAGGAAGCGGGCGATGCGCGGCGCGATGACCGAGCGGAAGCGCGAGCCGTTGAAAACGCCGTAATGCCCCACTTTCTCCTGCAGGTGATAGGCCTTGCGGGCATCGGGCAGGTTCGGCGTGAGGTCGAGGGCGGCCTTGGTCTGGCCGACGCCGGAAATGTCGTCGTTCTCGCCCTCGACCGCGAGGATGGCGCAGCGGCGGATCGCCGAAAGATCCACCGGCCGGCCGGCATGGCGCATGCGCCCGCGCGGCAGGGCATGGTCGACGAACACGGTCTGCACCGTCTGGAGGTAGAACTCCGCCGTGAGGTCCATCACCGCAAGGTACTCGTCGTAGAAGTCGCGGTGCTTCTCCGCCGAATCGCCGTCCCCGGTCACGAGGTGGTGGAACATGTCGGTATGGGCGGTGACGTGCCGGTCGAGGTTCATCGCCATGAAGCCCGAGAGCTGCAGGAAGCCGGGATAGACCCGGCGCATCGCTCCCGGATAGAGCGGCGGCACCACCGTGATGCAGTTCTTCTCGAACCACGCCATGCCGCGCTCCTGCGCGAGGCAGTTCACGGCGGTCGGCGAGCGGCGGGTATCGATCGGCCCACCCATCAGGGTCATCGAGACCGGCACATGGGCCGAATTGGCCGCCTCCATCAGCGCAACGGCGGCGAAGACCGGCACGGCGGGCTGGCAGACGGCCATGATGTGCAGGTCCGGCCCGAGGTCGCGGAACATCGCCTGGAGGTAGTCGATATACGTGCCGAGATCGAAGCGACCGTCCAGCAGCGGCACCATCCGCGCATCGGACCAATCCGTGATGAAGACTCGATGGTTGGGCAGCATCGCCTCGACGGTGCCGCGCAGGAGCGTCGCGTAATGGCCCGACATCGGCGCCACGATCAGAAGCTTGGGCTGCGGCTCCGTGTGCCCCACCGGCAGTGCCCGGTCGAAGGCGATCACCCGCGCGAAGGGCCGCTCCCAGACGACGCGCTCCGAGACCGGAACGATCCGGCCGTCGATCACCGTGCTCGACAGACCGAAGGCCGGCTTGCCGTAGCGGCGGCTCACGCGCTCGAACATCTCGAGTGCCGCGGCCGTCGAGCGGGCGTAGGGACCATAGGCCAGGGGATTGCTCGGATTTCCCAGACTGTGTCGGGTCGCATCCGCCGCGATGCGGGCCGGCGTCAGCATCGCGCGGGCCGTCTCATACCAGAGATACGCCAGATCCATTTCGGCACTCCCCCGTTTCGATCGGCAAATCGACCGTCACCGAGCCGATCTTATCTTATGTTGCTGGCGGAGAAATCCGGCAAGACCACGCTTTCGGCCGCGGCATCTTTGAACAGGCCGGTGGACTCGCCCCAGGCCGGCCCTATCGTAGCCGCACCATGATGGAAGCGGCCCACGAAACTTTCACGCCAACGGGCCGCCACCTGCGCCTCGACACCTTCGTGCGCCTGCGCTGGCTCGCGGTGACCGGGCAGAGCGCCGCGGTCGTCGGCGCGCAATTCGGGCTCGGCCTCAACCTGCCCTTCGGCTGGTGCTTCCTCGTCATCGCCGCCTCGTGCTGGCTCAACCTCGCGCTGCGGATCCGTTTTCCCGCGAGCTACCGCCTGAGTGACGATTCGGCAGCGCTCCTGCTGGCCTTCGACATCGTCCAGCTCGCGGGCCTGCTGTTCCTCACCGGCGGGCTCCAGAATCCGTTCTCGCTCCTGTTCCTGGCCCCGGTGCTGATCTCGGCCACCGCGCTGCCGCCGGAGCGGACCCTGGCGCTGGGCCTTCTGGCGGTGGGGCTCGCGACCCTCCTTGCCCTCGTGCACCGTCCCCTGCCCTGGTTCGCCGACGGGCGGATCGAACTGCCCTTCCTCTACGTCTCGGGGGTCTGGACCGCGATTCTGCTCGGCACTGCCTTCACCGGCGTCTACGCGTGGCGGGTGGCGGAGGAGACGCGCCAGCTCGCCCGGGCGCTCGCCGCGACCGAACTGGTGCTCGCCCGCGAGCAGCACCTGTCGCAGCTCGACGGGCTGGCCGCGGCGGCGGCGCACGAACTCGGCACGCCGCTCGGCACCATCATGGTCGTCGCCAAGGAGCTCGACCGGCAGCTCGGCCCCACCGCTTCGCCGGCCATCGCCGAAGATCTCAGCCTGTTGCGCGATCAGGTCGATCGCTGCCGGGGCATCCTCTCGAAGCTCACCTCCATGGGGGAGGAGACCGAAGAAGGGGAGACCTTCCTCCAGACCGTCACCTTCGGCCATCTCATCGAGGAACTGGTCGCCCCCCAGCGCGCGCTGGGCATCGCCGTCGAGGTCTCGAAGCAGGGCGACGGGCCCGAGCCGGTCTGCCGCCGCAATGCGGGTGTGATGTTCGGGCTTGCCAACATCCTCGACAACGCCGTGGATTTCGCCGAGTCGCGGGTTCTGGTCGAGGCCCGCTGGAGCGCCGAGCGCGTGACGCTGACGATCCGCGACGACGGGCCGGGCTTTCCCAGCGAAGTGCTGCTGCGCGCGGGCGAGCCCTACGTCACGACGCGGAGCCCCGGCCGCTCACGCAATCCCGACGAGGTCGGCGGCGGCCTCGGGCTCGGCCTGTTCATCGCCAAGACGCTGATCGAACGCTCCGGCGCGCAGCTTCTCCTGTCGAACATGACGGAAGCCGGAGCCCACGGCGCCCTCGTGCGCGTGACCTGGGCACGTCACGTTTTCGAGAGGGAGGCGATTGCGCCCCATCACGTTGCGCACAATTCTCTGCGACCCCTAACGGAACGCGATGCCGCACCCATATAATGCACATAGATGACACGAACCGACGAGGAGTGCCGCATGCTGACGCAGAGCGGGACGACGGTGCCAGGCTCGGACACCGCTTTTCTTTCCGATTCCGATCCTCTCTCCGCCTTCAGCGATCGCAGCCTGCTGATCGTTGACGACGACAGGCCTTTCTCGACCCGCCTCGCAAGGGCGATGGAGTCGCGCGGCTACGAGGTGCACGTGGCCGAGAGCGTGAGCGAGGGCGTCGCGGCGGTCGAGAACAAAGCGCCCGCCTTCGCCGTGATCGACATGCGATTGGGCGACGGCAACGGGCTCGACGTGATCGCGCGGCTCAAGGAGCGCCGCCCCGAGGCGCGCGGCGTGATCCTGACCGGTTACGGCAACATTGCGACCGCCGTGACCGCGGTGAAGCTCGGCGCCTTCGACTACCTCGCCAAGCCCGCGGATGCGGACGAGATCCACGGCACGCTGATGGCGCAGCCGGGCGAGCGCGCCGATCCACCGGAAAATCCGATGTCGGCCGACCGAGTCCGTTGGGAGCATATCCAGCGGGTCTACGAGTTGTGCGGACGCAACGTCTCCGAGACGGCCCGGCGCCTCAACATGCACCGGCGCACCCTTCAGCGCATCCTCGCCAAGCGCGCGCCGCGCTGACGCAGACGTCGCACAGACGCGATTTACAGGCCCCGTAAAACGCACGATCGCCGAACCGTTCTCGCGCTGGCGCGGACAGTGCGGCGGGCATTTTGTAAGAGACAGTTGGACGG
>JAGTAM010000641.1 GCA_023422485.1 Pseudomonadota bacterium
GCCCGACCTCGAAGCCCTGCGCCTGCGGGTGATCGCCGCCGTGAAGGCCTTCGAGGCGGCGATCCTCGGCGTCGCGGTGACCCGCGAGCGGGCGCAGGCGGCGCATTACGCCCTCTGCGCCACGATCGACGACGTGATCCTCAACTCGTCCTGGGGTGCCTACAGCGTCTGGGCCCGCCAGGGCATGGTCTCGACCTTCCACACCGACGTGACCGGCGGCGAGCGCTTCTTCGACCTGCTCGCCCACCTGCACAAGGATCCCGGCTCGAACCGGGACGTGCTGCTGCTGATGTACCACTGCCTCTCGCTCGGCTTCGAGGGGCGGATGCGGGTGCACCCGCAGGGGCATCTGGAGATCGGCCGCATCCGCGAGGGTCTCTACCGGACCCTGCGGGCGGAGGCCGAGCGCGAACTCTCCCCGCACTGGCGCGGCGTCGATGCCCGCCTGACCGCGGCCGGCACCCGGCGCCTGCTCTGGGCCGTGGCGGGTCTCGCGGTTCTGATGCTCGCCGGCCTCTACCTCCTGCTGCAGACGGCGGTGAACCGCCGCTCGGACGCAACCTTCGCCGCCTTCATCGCCGCGCCCCCGAACGCGCCGCCGAGCCTGCGGCGGGAGCGCCCGGCCGCGGCCGAAAAGGCGCCGGAGACGAAGCCGGAGCGGGCGCAGACCTCCCTGGTGGACGGGCTGCGGCAGGTGCTCCGGCGCGAAATCGAGGACGGCGCCGTCGATGTCGAGCCCAACGGCAACGGCGCCACCCTGCGCATCCGCAACGCCGGCCTGTTCGAGAGCGGCAGCGCCGAGGTCTCGCCGACCTTCGTCGCCCTGTTCGAGCGGATCGGCCGGGCGGTCCGCTCCGACGGCGTGACCGTGCAGGTCATCGGCCACACCGACAATGTCCCGATCCGCACCGTGCGCTTTCCCTCGAACTACGAGCTGTCGGTGGCCCGGGCCGAGGCGGTGGCGGCGATCCTCGCCAAGTCCTTCGGCACCGACGCGATCCGGGCGGAGGGGCGCGGCGAGGCCCAGCCCGTGCGCCCGAACGACAGCGCCGAGAACATCGCCTTCAACAACACCCGCGAGGGACGGGCGCAGAACCGGCGCACCGAACTCGTGATCCGCCGGGGCGACCCGGGCCGGACCGAGGCGCCGTCGGAGGAGCGCCAACCGGCCGCAGGGGATGAGATCGCGGGAGGCGCGCCGTGAACATCCTCAACTGGATCTACGAGATCCGCTCCTACGCCACGACCTATTCCGGCAAGGTCAAGGCGTGGTGGCTCGTCGCCCTGATCTGGGCGCTGGTGGCCGCTTGCGTCGTGTTCTTCTACGGCGAGGCCGTCTCGTTCGGGACGTGGCGGCCTTTCGCGGCAATGCAGACGCGGCTCTACGCCGTCGCCGCGATCGCCGCCGCCTACGTCCTCTACTGCCTCTACCACCTGATCCGGGGGCGCCGCCGCGACAAAGCGCTGATCGACGCCGTCTCCGAGGCCGACCCGGCCCGGGCGGTGCAGGACGATGTGGCGGAGCTGCGCGCGCGGCTGCGCGACGCCCTCAAGCTCCTGCGCAAGACCATGGGCCGGCAGGCGGTCTACGCCCTGCCCTGGTACGCGCTGATCGGGCCGCCGGGCTCGGGCAAGACCACGGCCCTGCGCAATTCCGGCCTGCGCTTCCCGCTCGCCGACAGCGCCGGCGAGGCGGTGGCGGGTGTGGGCGGCACCCGGCACTGCGACTGGTGGTTCACCGACGACGCCATCCTGATCGACACCGCCGGGCGCTACACCGCTCAGGAGGGTGACGGCGAGGCCGATGCGGCCGGCTGGCAGGGCTTCCTCAAGCTCCTGCGCAAGCACCGCCGCCGCCAGCCCCTCAACGGCGCCATCGTCATGCTCGGCGTCGATACCCTGATCCAGTCCTCCGCGCCGGAGCGGCTCGCGCATGCCCGCACCATCCGCAAGCGCCTGCGCGAGCTCGACGAGGCCTTCGGCCTGCGGGTGCCGGTCTACCTCGTGCTCACCAAGGCCGACCGGCTCGCCGGCTTCCGGGCCTTCTTCGAGGATCTACCGAAGAGCGACCGCGAGCAGGTCTGGGGCGCCACGCTCGGGCCCCCGAAAGGGGGCACCGAGGGGCGCGACCTCGCCGACCGGTTCGGACAGGCCTTCGACGGGCTCGTGGCGCGCCTCAACGGCCTCCTGCTGAAGCGCCTCCAGGACGAGCCCGACCCGGAGCGGCGCGCCCAGATCTTCGCCTTCCCGAGCCAGCTCGCGCAACTCGCCGAGCCCCTGCACGAGACCATCGGCGAGATCGCCGCCGCCTCCCGCTTCGATCCGCCGCCGCGCCTGCGCGGGCTCTACCTCGCCTCGGCCGAGCAGGACGGCGCCGTGCTCGACCTCGTCAGCCGCACCGCGAGCCGCCACTTCGCCCTCGACCTGCCGCGCTTCGGCCCGGCGGGGGCGGGCAGCCACCACAGCTTCTTCCTGGCCCGCCTGTTCCGGGACGTGATCGTCAACGAGGCGGCGCTCGTCTCGTCCAACCCGGCGGCGGAGCGGCGGCGCCTCCTGGGCCGGGTTGCGGCTGGGCTGGCCGCCGCCGTCGTGCTCGGCCTGACCCTGGTCTGGCTCGCGGCCTACCTACGCCAGGAGAGCCGGCTCGCGGACACCGATGCGCGGCTCGCCCGCTACACGGCGCTCGCCGCCGCGCTGCCGGTGGAGGGGGTGGCCGACGCCGAC
>JAGTAM010000671.1 GCA_023422485.1 Pseudomonadota bacterium
GGTCGGATCCGGCCTCGATCACGGCCTTCAGCTCGTCGCAGAGAGCCACGGTTCTGACGAGACCGAGGTTGGCTGCGGACCCACGCAGATTGTGAATCGACCTCGCCATCTCCTCGTCGGTGCCGTGCAGGCCTTCGGGCAGCGTGGATGCCTCGGCGGCGAACGCCTCTGCAAGGTTCACCAGGAGTTGCGGGCCGAGCTGGTTCCTGAGCTCCGCCAGTCGATTGGGGTCGACCAAAGGCGCGTCCGTGGATGCGGCTGCCGGCGGCGGAACCTCGCCTCCCGAGAGCGCCCCCTTGAGACGCGCGATGTCGAACGGCTTGGAGACGAAGCCCTGCATGCCGGCGGCGAGGCAGCGTTGCCGCGCCTCCAGGGACGCGTCGGCCGTGGTTGCGACGATGGTGACCTTCGCGTTCTCGCCCGGCATCTTGCGGATCGCCCTGGCCGTCTCGTAGCCGTCCATGAGCGGCATGTTGAGGTCCATCAGGACGAGGTCGAACCGTCCTTCACGGATCCGTTCCAGTGCTTCGGGTCCGCCGGAGGCCAGTACGACATCGTGACCAAGCTTCGTAAGGAGGGCGTGGGCGACCTCCTAGTTGATGCCGTTGTTCTGGAGGAGAAGATGCGCCGACCTGCCGGCAGGGCATCCTCGGCCTGAGCGGCTTCCTGGTTGGACGAGGACGGCTCGACGTGGGGGATCTCGAACCAGAAGGTGCTGTCCTTCCCGGTCTCAGAGACGACGCCGAGCTCCCCTCCGAACGCCTTGACGATCCGGCGCACGATGGCGAGACCTTGGGTCTGGACTCGATCAGCACCAGAACGCGACGACGGCTGCGAGAGCCACGGCTGAGGCGTAGTTGCGAGCGAGTTTGTCGTATCGGGTGGCGATACGACGGAAGTCCTTGAGGCTGCAGAAGGTGGCCTCGACCCGCCAGCGTTCACGGTAGCGACGTTTGTCGTGCCGGATCTTGCGCTTACGGCCGCGCTTGCCGGGGACGATCGGCGTGACGCTGCTCTCCCGCAGGTCAGTGCGGAGCCAATCGGCGTCGTAACCTTTGTCGGCGATCAGGCGACAGAGGCGGCCGGGGGCCTCGGCCAGCACATCCGGGGCGGTCCTGACGTCGCTGGCGTTGCCTGCCGTCAGCAGGAGGACGCCTGGCCGGCCGAGCACATCGACGAGAGCGTGGATCTTGGTGGTCTGGCCACCGCGCAAGGGGCCGATGCCTTGCGCCTTCGCCCCCCCTTTCGCCCTGGGCCGAGCGATGCGCCTTGACGTAGGTGCTGTCGATGGCGGCGGCCTCGCCAGACCATCCGGCCTTGGCGAGGTCTACCAACATCGCCCGCCAGAAGCCGCGCCGCGACCACCTGTTGAAGCGGTTGTAGACGGTGGTGCGTGGCCCATCGGGTTGCTTCCGCAGGGGATCCCGGCCTTCAGGCCGGGGGTGAATGCGCAGGAGCCGTGATGCGCGGTTGACCCGAGGAACGAACCGGGTACATCGGGGCCATGTCCGATGCCACGCAGGTGCGCAGCTACTTCCTCATGGTAGATGGGCTTAGGACATGCTACTTCTGCCAATCCCCATGAACCAAGGTATCTTAGAGCCGGTCCCGCGCCGCTTGAGACGGGTTTGCGGGTAGCGCGTTGGTGGGTGAAGGAGTTTGCTCATGCCTTCCCCCCTGTCTGTGGACCTACGCGAGCGTGTCGTGGCTGCCGTGATGGCGGGCGTCTCCTGCCATCGCGCCGCAGCCCGCTTCGGGGTCAGCGTGTCGAGGCCAGCCGCTGGTCGGAGCGCTTCCGCCACGAGGGCCAACTCGCCTCCAAGCCGATGGGCGGCGATCACACCTCGAAGCGCATCGAGGCGCATGCCGGGCTGATCCTGAGGATCGCGAAGCAGGAGCCGCGTCTTTTCCTGCGCGAGCTTCGCGACCGGCTGGCTGAGCAGGGCATCCAGACCAGCACGAGCGGCCTGTCGCGCTTCTTTGCCCGCCACGGGATCAGCTGGAAAAAGGGGCGACGTACGCAGCTGAGCAGGAGCGCGCGGACGTAAGAGCGGCCCGCGAGGCGTGGTTCGAGGCCCAATCACCCCTCAGCCGCCGTGGCTACCCCGTGAGTCCCACTCAAAGAGGATTGGTATGAGACGGTGCGATCACCGGCCGAAAACGTGGTCTGAAGATGCTCCTCGGCGATTCCTTCGAGAAGCGCGATCGCCACGGAAGAGAAATCGTGGCATCGAGAAAATCGAGGTCGAAGAGGACGTCTTCCCTCTGCAGCCGAGCGCCGAATGTGTCGCGATGCTTGAGAAGGAGGCCATCTGCACAGCTTTCGTTTCGGAATTTGAACACCGAAAGACTTGAAGGCAACCAAGCATACAGCGAGTATGGCCAAGGAGTGGCTTCTGCATAAAGGGCGACGACAGGTAACTTTCCATTGACGCTCGGGAGCGAAGCACAACACTTCACCGTCGCAACTTCGATCGGAGACATGTAGTCTCCTGCCTCCAGTCCTCTTATGGATTGAGGCCATCCTTGGCGCGCTACCGCCTCCCAACCGTCGCACTTCTTGCGACGCTCGCACTGCCCGGCGAAGCCTGGGCTCAGCAGGCCCTGCTGACGCACTCCGTCTGGTTCGTTCGTGCGGCCGACGGAAACCCGGACATGCGCATCTACCGGCGCTACGCCGTCACGCCGACCGGCGAGATGCCGAACGTGGAGCTCTACAACTGCCCGCGCAATCCCGAAACGTATGTCCACATCAGCTTCGAGATGCGGAAGGTTCGAGACCTCAAGAACGACTTCCCTGCTTCGTTCCAGAGAATCGAGGGACGCTTCCTCGTCGATGAGAAGCACGCCTTTTCCCTGCCTGGGGAACTCATCAAGACGGAAATGTTCTTCGATCGCACGCCGGAGACGGCAAAGAAATTCGACCGGGTGGTGGCCGCCAAGGACCTGATTCTGCTTTTTGGTCTGGCAATTCCGCGGTGAAGTACCTGCGCACAACTGAACTCAGCAAAAAGATTCCAGATTTCTTCAAGGCAGCCCAAGTCGGCCAGATGAAGCCTTTCACCTCCGATGAAGTACTCCGTGACTGCATGCGCTACCGCAGCGGTCGATGACGATGCCAAGGAACTCGAAGATGCGTAAGTCCGTTCTTGCCGCTCTCATGGTCGCCGTCACGACCTCACCGGCCTCTGCCGCGAAGGGCGAGGTGCCGTCGGGAGGCAGACCCTTCCTCAGGAGCGGCGTCAGCAACTGCGTCGTGCCCGGTACCCAGATCGACTTCCATCTGACTGGGAATGGAACCGCTCAGGTCGTGAAGGCGTCCAGCAACTACCCGCCCTTGCTGCGAGCCGCGAACGTGAAGACTTGGAAGGCCTTCGAGGTGAACCGGGAGGGAATGCGGCTCCTGGTCCTCGACAACGGTCGCGCGACGCGGATCATGGTCAAGCTGCCTGCCGGGAACGGTATGGCCTTCATCGGCGAGAAGGAAGGCGGCGTGTCCGACATCATCTGCCAGGTCCTCGTCAGCCCCTGAGGCCGTGCGGCACCTTCATCGCGCCGGCAGAAGGGCCTCGGCCAGTCGGCGCGCCAGAAGGGGCGGCACCGCGTTCCCGATCTGGATGGCCACCGCCTCCATCGGTCCGACGAACACGAAGTCGTCCGGAAAGGATTGCAGCGCGGCGGCCTCCCGCGTGCTGACGGCGCGGTCCTCGCATGGATGCCCGAAGCGGCCATTGCTTACCGAATTGCAGCGCGTGGTCAGCGCCGGCGCCGGCCGGTCCCATGACATGCGACCGTGCACGTCGGTGTAGCCATCTATGCCCTCGTTGCGTACCGCAAATCCGCCCTGCTTCAACTCGAACATGGGCAGCCGAAGTGCCGTTTTCGGCAGTGCGAGTTCGCGCGCCAGCGTCGCAACCTCCACGGATCCGGCCTATCCCTGGTGGGTCAGGTGCTGGCGGACGTCGCCTCGGGAAACTTGTTCTCTATTCGGGGTTCATCGGTCAACGCCCTTTCGTGCGCATCTTGGTTCGACGCGTGATCGGACCTGTGGAGCTCTTGCTTTTCTCCGAGGTCGGCCGGTGCCGCCTCATGATGGGGTTAGAGGGAGCGGGCGGAGCCATCTAAGCCGCGCGCTCGGCAGAACCGACGCTCGAGTTTCCTCGGTCTCACCCGCTCCCGTCGTCCCCACAGGGACCTCCCCCACGCCGGAGGAGCTCGGTGTTACGTGTTGTGCTGATCCGTAGGCGTCAGGCCACCGTCGCGGCTTCAGCCGACCAACGGAAGTCCTTCTCGTCGCGCCACATGCGATGCAGCACGATCGCCAGCTTGCGGGCGACGGCCACGAGGGCCTTCTGCATGCCTCTGCGCTTGGCCACAGCCTGCCCCCAGACCTTCAGCGAGAACCATCGAACCCGAGGGCCAGTCAGCAGCACGAGCGCGGCCTCATACAGTGCGGCGCGCATCATTGTGTCGCCGCACTTCGGGACCCGGCCGACCCGCAGCGTCTCGCCGGACTGGTAGAGCCGCGGCGTCAGACCATAATGCGCCCCGACGCATTGCGATCGGCCGAAGCGGGCCGGGTTGTCGACGCAGGCGTCGGATCCGGATCGGACGAAAGCCTAAGGATCGCGATGCCCTTCGTTCGAGGATCGGAAGGTGCCGTTCGAAGATCGAAGCGTGATCGCCGGGAGAGGAGGGTTCGAAGCCCTCGAACGGCGGAAGCCGTTCGAAACTGTTGTTGCCCCTTAAAGACCGGACACGGGCTCCTGGGTTGATCGGGTGATGAACTCTCGCGGCGAGCGGTAGCCCAGCGCGCGATGAGGGTGAAGGTCGTTGTAGTGAGCCAGCCAAACAGGAA
>JAGTAM010000012.1 GCA_023422485.1 Pseudomonadota bacterium
GTCTGCTCGCCTCGATCCCGGTCATGCTGTTCGTCGGAGCCGATCCGGACGGGCGCCTGCTCATCGCCGCCAGTTGTGCAGGCCTCATCGCGACAGGGATGAGCGCCGCCGTGCTGCCGCGTGTCGCCATCGGCTTCTCCGGCCTCATCATCGCCGGATCCTTCTTCGGGTTGGCGGCGACGGGAGAGCGCTTCTACACCTACGTCGCGATCCTGCTCTTGTTCTACGCAGCCTTTGTCTGCTTCACGATCCTGCATCTCAGCCGCCTCCTGAAGATGCGCGTCGTCGCGCAGGTCGACTTGGAGCGGCAGCAGGAATTCACAAATCTTCTGCTCAACGAATTCGAGGAGAATGCGAGCGACTGGCTCTGGGAAACAAACGCCGAGCTTCGCCTCCAGCATGTGTCGCCGCGGTTGGTCGAGGTCGCCCGCTCCTCGGAGCGCCAGCTCCTCGGCCTGCCTCTCGAGCAATTGCTGTTCCCCGCTGTCGCTCCGCCCGACGGGCACCCGAGCACGGTTCTGTGGACCTGCATCGCGGAGCGCCGCACCTTCCGCAACCTCGTCCTCCCGCTCAACATCGCGGGCGAGCAGCGCACGTGGCAACTGAGCGGAAAGCCGATCTTCACCAACGGTGTCAGCTTTTCAGGGTATCGTGGTGTCGGGTCCGACGTGACGGAGAAGCGGCGGTCGGAGGAGCGTCTGTCCTATCTCGCGCTGCACGACTCGCTGACGGACCTCCCGAACCGGGTTCAGTTTCAGCAGCTTCTCGAAGCGGCGCGCGACGAGCTCGGCCCGGACGGGCGATTTGCGGTGCTTGCGCTGGATCTCGACGAGTTCAAGAGCGTGAACGACACGTTCGGGCACGCGGCCGGCGACGGGCTCCTGCGGGCCGTTGCCGAACGTTTGCGGCGCTTCGCGTCGTCCGACGTGCAACTCGCCCGCCTCGCCGGCGACGAGTTCGCGATTCTCGCGAGCGGGTCGGCGGCAAGGGATCGCCACGCGATCGCGCTGCTGGCCAGCGACATCGTTGCGGCGGTCGCATCCCCCTTTGCCGTCAGCGGCATCCGGGTGAGCGTCGGCGTCAGCATCGGCATTGCCGTCGCGCCCCAGGACGGCTGTGAGGAGATCATGCGGCGGGCCGACCTCGCCCTCTACCGAACCAAGGGTGAGGGCCGGAACGGATACCGCTTCTACGAAGCCGAGATGGATGCGCGGATCGAGGCGCGGCGCGCATTGTCGACGGAGCTGCGGGGAGCGCTGGATCGCAACGAATTCCTTCTCTACTTCCAGCCCATCGTGACGAAGGAGGGCCGGATCCGGGCCTTCGAGGCGCTCGTGCGCTGGAATCACCCCAAACGCGGCTTCGTCTCGCCCGCCGACTTCATCCCGCTGGCCGAAGAGACCGGCGTGATCATCCCGATGGGCGAGTGGATCCTGCAGCAGGCCTGCGTGATCGCCGCGGCCTGGCCCAGCGACATCAGCGTCGCCGTCAACCTGTCACCCATCCAGTTCCGTCACTCGGATCTGGTGCTCCTGGTGAATTCCGCGCTGCAGGAGAGCGGCTTGGCCGCCTCGCGGCTGGAGCTGGAGGTCACGGAGTCGGTGTTCCTCGAGGCAACGCCTGCCATCAAGACCGCCCTGGTCAAGCTGCGCGAACGGGGTGTGCGGCTGTCCGTCGACGATTTCGGAACCGGCTATTCCAGCTTGAGCTACCTTCGTCGACTGGCCTTCGACAAGATCAAGATCGACCAGTGTTTCGTCCGGGATCTCCCGCACGAGCAGAGCGGCGCGGCCATCGTCCGCGCGATCATCGATCTTGCGACAAGCCTGAAGATGACGGTCATTGCCGAGGGCGTCGAGACCGAGGCGCAGCGCCGGTGCCTCCTGAGCCTGGGTTGCCACGAACTCCAAGGCTATCTGTTCAGCAGACCCGTGCCGGCCGAGGAGGCCAATGTCCTGGCCAGCCAGCAAGGTCTCCGGCGGGAAAAGATCCAGGCCGCCTGAGGCCGCCGAGAGCATCGATCCGGATACCGGATCCAGGATGATGCTCTCTGGTCTTTCCCTTGAATCGTCCTCGCCCGGAGGCCGGCGACCGCCTCGTGGGACGATCCTTTCGAGGGCCTCACGAAACTCCCGTCACCGACCGTTCTGGCTCTGGCGGCAACGCGCGACGGGAGTTTTTTCGAGTGCCGCTCAGACGCTGACGCTCAGGCGCTGATGCTCGCGGTGCCCAACGGACTCGGCACGGTCGAGGCCGCGTGCGGAGAGGTTTTGGGCCAGTAGGGAAGAAAGCCCTCGATGATGGTCCGCGGGATATCCAGCGGACGATACTGGACCGTGTCCACGAACATCAGGGACTGCTCGCCGCGACCGAGCAGACCGTTGATCCCGCTATGGATTTCATGCGCGAGCGTCACGAATTTCCGGTTGTGGCTGGCGATGCGCACACGAACGGTGATAGGCTCGAACTCGGCGGCCTCGCGCCGGAAATCGTGCTGGAACGATTTTGTCAGCACGTAGAAATCCGTCGATTTCAGGTCGAAGTCGGGCATGCAGGTGTTGAAGAACAGCTCTCGCGCCTTGCCGACCCAGCGGACATAGTTCGCGAAATAGACGTTCCCGACGGAATTGGTGTCGTCGTAGGTCGGAGTCAGATTCAAGGTGAACCACTCCCCGTCGAAGCCGTGCGAGGCGATCGCCTCGTCCCGGGGCACGGCGACCACCACCGTCCGCGCGGCGGGCTCGTCCGCCGGCACCGATGCCGGGGTCGCCGACGCGACCGGCCGGTCACTGAAGCCGAGCAGCTCCGCGATCATCGGCAGCGCGCCGACGAGCCCGATGAGCGGCGCCAGGGCCAGATACGCCCCGTTCGGCTCGATGTAGCCGGTCAGGAAGACGAGGCTCGCGGCCAGACCGATCATGTAGCTGAGGACCGGGTCGTAGCGCCGGGAGGCTCCGAGCGTCTCGCAGACCAAGCAGGCCGCTCCGCCGACGAGGAGCGTCGCGAAAGGCACCATCAGGTACATCAGCGAGAGATTGAGTTGGATCGCAACGACCGCAGCCGTGAAGGCGGCTATCAGGATCCAGATCGGCGACGACACCATTGAGGCCGGCACGAAGGCCAGGAGCGGCGAGTTGCTGCGCGTCGTGATGGCCGTCATGAGCCAGCGCGTCGCGCTGTAGAAGCTGTCGATCGTGGTGGCCGCCGCCACGACCGTCCAGATCAGGAAGGCCACCGTCACGCCCGCGAGGTGAGTCCGCTCCGTGGCCTGCGCCACGGCGGCGTAGGCTCCGGGCAGGCCGTCGAACGACACGACCGGCTCGCCCAGGCCCGCTGCGGATGCGAGCAAGGCATTGATGGTCAGCAGGCCGATGAAGAGGACCGCCCCGATCGCATAGGCCGCCCGGACGGAAGCGCCCTCGCGGTGAATCTCGACCGCGCGCTGCCACTGCTGCACGTCCATCCAGGGGCCGAGCAGAAAGCCGACGAGCGAGGGAAGCACGAGGCCGTAGAACCGCTGATCGAAGGAGGACAGCGGGACGCCAGGACCGCTTGAGCCACCCGCCAGCCCGGCGACCGCCGCGAGGCCGGCGCACACCCCCAGAATCAGGACGACGCCGTGCAGGACCTTGATGCGGCGAAGTGGGATCGCATGTCCGATCGAGCAGGCCACGAGGATGAGCGCGATCGAGCCAATCACCGCGTCCCGCCCGACCAGGGGCGCCCAAGCATAGGCGATGAAGCCGAAGATCGTGATTGCAACCGCGAGGAATTGACAGGCGAGGAATAGAATCGCGTACGGTCCCTGAACCGCCGCCATAATCTTGTCAGGGCTTCGTCCCGGTGCACCGAGGATCCAGCCAAATAAGCCAAGACCGACTGCATTCGGCAAAGCAAAGGCAAGGAAGCCGAGCCATCCGTATGTCAATGTCACATGGATCGCATAGAAGAAGCC
>JAGTAM010000016.1 GCA_023422485.1 Pseudomonadota bacterium
GAGCCGCGCAGGAAATAAAACGGTAATCCGGTGACCCACGGTCGCATTGATTGCCGCGGCGCGATGGTGTCACCCCTTGCGCCGGGTTTCGAATTTGAAAGCCTCCAAGGCGCGCGCAGCCGGGAAAGCCCGGGGCGCCACGAGAGGCTCGGCGCGACGGCTGACGGGAGGGCTGCACCTTGGCGGACGAAGGGCCTCAGGGCACCAAGCGAGATTTCCTCTTCCTCGCCACCGGCGCGGGGTTGGCCGTTGGGGCCGGCGCGGTGGCGTGGCCCTTCGTGGCCTCGATGGCACCCGACGCCGCCACCGTCGCGGCCGGTGCGCCGCTCGACGTCGACCTCAGCCCGATCCAGGACGGCCAGATCGTCAACGTTTTCTGGCGCGGCAAGCTGATCTTCGTGCGCAAGCTCACGGAGAAGGAAGTCACGGACATGAAGGCCGTGCCCCTCTCCGAGATGATCGATCCGGCTGCCTTCGATACCCGAGTCAAGGCCGGCCACGACCGTTGGCTCGTGGCCTACGGTAACTGCACTCATCTTGGCTGCGTGCCGATCGGCAATTCCGGCAATTACGAGGGCTGGTCCTGCCCGTGCCACGGTTCGCAGTTCGACGCCGTCGGGCGCGTGCGCCGCGGCCCGGCGCCGACCAACCTCCCGATTCCGCCTTACGCCTTCGAGACCGATACCAAGATCAAGATCGGCGAAGAAGGCGGCAAGGCGGTCGCCTGACAACAGGACACGAGAAGCCGGAGCGGGCAAACCGATGAGCAGCGCACACGCGACCTCGACCTACGTACCCAAGAGCCGCCTCGCGAAGTGGTTCGAGTCACGGCTGCCGCTGGTCGGGCTGGTGCACTCGTCCTTCGTCGCCTTTCCGGTTCCGCGAAACCTCAACTACTTCTGGACCTTCGGCGCGATCCTGATCGCGTTCCTCGGCATCCAGATCATCACCGGCGTCTGGCTGGCGATGCACTACGATCCGAATGCGAGCAACGCGTTCGAGAGCGTCGAACACATCATGCGCGATGTGAACTACGGCTGGCTCCTGCGCTACGCGCACGCCAACGGCGCGTCGATGTTCTTCGTGGCGGTCTACGTCCACATCTTCCGCAACCTCTATTACGGGTCCTACAAGGCCCCGCGTGAGGTGCTCTACCTGCTCGGCGTCATCATCTACCTCTTGATGATGGCCACGGCCTTCCTCGGCTACACCCTGCCGTGGGGTCAGATGAGCTTCTGGGGCGCCACCGTCATCACCAACATCCTGGCGGCGATCCCGGTCGTCGGCGACACGATCCAGAGCCTGCTCTGGGGCGGCTACTCGGTCGGCAACCCGACGATCAACCGCTTCTTCTCGCTGCACTTCCTGCTGCCGTGGATGATCGCCGGCGTCGTCGTCCTGCACGTCTGGGCGCTGCACGTCACGGGTCAGAACAACCCGGCCGGTATCCCGATCAAGTCGAGCAAGGACGCCGTGCCCTTCACCCCCTACGCCACCGTCAAGGACGTGTTCGCGGTGGTGGTGTTCATGATCCTGTTCGCGTGGTTCATCTTCTACCAGCCGAACTATCTCGGCCACGCCGACAACTACGTCCCGGCTAACCCGTCGGTGACCCCCGCGCACATCGTGCCGGAATGGTACTTCCTGCCCTTCTACGCGATCCTGCGCGCGGTTCCGGACAAGCTCGGCGGCGTCATCCTGATGTTCGGCGCGGTTCTGATCCTGGCCTTCGCGCCCTGGCTCGACACCTCGCGGGTCCGCTCCTGCAACTACCGTCCGGTCTACCGGGTGTTCTTCTGGGTGTTCCTGATCAACGCCATCCTGCTCGGCTGGCTCGGCGCGAAGCCCCCGGAGGGCGGCTACGTCCTCGCCTCGCGGATCTGCACCATCTACTACTTCGCCCACTTCCTCCTCGTCATGCCGCTGGTCGGCCTGTTCGAGACCCCTGACCGCCTGCCGGGTTCGATCCTCGAGACCGTGACCGGTCCGGGCAAGCAGGTGAGCGGGTCCGGCATGCCCGCAGGCGCGGCGGCCGAACCGGCCAAGCGCGCCTAGGGCCAGAGGGAGAGAACACCGATGCGCATCGCACGCCTCGCCGCCGCGGCCCTGCTCGCGGCCTCCCTCGGTGCCGGCTCGGCCCTAGCCGAGGACGGACACGCCCCCAACCCGCCGCGGGAGAAGTGGTCCTTCGCCGGCATGTTCGGCCGGTTCGACCAGGCGCAGCTCCAGCGCGGCTTCCAGGTCTACAAGGAAGTCTGCGCCAACTGCCACTCGATGCGGCTGGTCGCCTTCCGCAACCTCGCGGAGCCGGGTGGTCCGGGCTTCACTGAAGGGCAGGTCAAGGCGCTCGCTGCGACCTACAGCGTCAAGGAACTCGACGATTCCGGCGCCGAGAAGGAGCGTCCGGGCCGGCCGGCCGACCGCTTCCCGTCACCTTTCCCCAACGACAAGGCGGCGGCGGCGGCCAATGGCGGCAAGGCGCCGCCGGACTTCTCGGTGCTCGCCAAGGCCCGTACCTACGAGCGCGGCTTCCCGCTCTTCGTGTTCGATGCGCTGCCCTTCACCGGCTATTCCGAGCAGGGCGTCGACTACATCCACGCGCTGCTGACCGGTTACGAGGAGGCCCCGAAGGGCTTCACGATGCCGGACAGCGGCTACTACAACAAATACTATCCCGGCCACGTGATCGCGATGCCGAACCCGCTGAGCGACGGGCAGATCACCTATCCGAAGAACGACAAGGGCGAGCCGGTCGTGCCCGAGACGGTCGAGCAGTACTCGCACGACGTGTCGGCCTTCATGGCCTGGGCGGCCGAGCCGCACATGATGGCCCGCAAGGCGCTGGGTCTTCGCGTGATCCTGTTCCTCATCGTGCTGGCCGGCCTGCTCTATTATGTGAAGAAGCAGATCTGGAAGAAGGTCGGTGGCGAGGTGCACGGCCTCCAGCCCGAACTGCACAAGACCTACTGACCGGTTCAGCGATCGGACGGACGAACGGGCCCCTCGTGGGCCCGTTTGCGTGTCGGGGGACGCCTGCGCTAAGGGGTTTCCATCGCCGGACGAGCCGATCCGCGCGCATTCAAAACGTCATCGCCGATCCTTATGCCCGGTCCCGCGAGAAAGCGCGTGGCGCGGAGCGCGAAGGTTTCGGCAACACCACACAAGGATTCTTGCATGACGGTAGCGGTTCTCGGCGTGATCGGCGGCTCGGGTGTCTACGACTTGCCCGGCCTGGAGGATGTCCGCGAGGAGACCATCACCTCGCCCTGGGGCGAACCCTCCGACGCGCTGCGCATCGGCCGCATCGGCGAGACCAAGGTGGTGTTCCTGGCCCGCCACGGGCGCGGCCACCGTTTCTCGCCGACCGGCATCAACTACCGCGCCAACATCGACGTGATGAAGCGCGCGGGCGTCACCGACATCGTCTCGCTCTCCGCCTGCGGCTCGTTCCGCAACGAACTGCATCCGGGCCTGTTCGTGCTGGTCGACCAGTTCGTGGACCGCACGTTCGGCCGCGCGACCTCCTTCTTCGGCAATGGCTGCGTTGCCCATGTGTCCTTCGCTCAGCCGGTCGGTCCGGTGCTGCAGAAGCGCATCGCCGCCGCTGCGGAAGCCGAGGGGATCTCGGTGCACAGGGGCGGCACCTATGTCTGCATGGAAGGGCCGCAATTCTCGACGCTCGCCGAGTCGAAGCACTACAAGGCGTCGAACTTCGACGTGATCGGCATGACCAACCTGCCTGAGGCCAAGCTCGCCCGCGAGGCCGAGATCACCTACGCCACCATCGCCATGGTGACGGACTACGATTGCTGGCATCCGAGCCATGACAGCGTCGATGTGGCCTCGGTGGTTGCGGTGGCCCGCGCCAACGCCGGCAAGGCGGCGCAGCGCGTCGCCCGCGTCGCCCGCGACTTCCCGGCCGAGCGCGAGGCGTGTCCCGCGGGCTCGCACCGGGCGCTGGAC
>JAGTAM010000052.1 GCA_023422485.1 Pseudomonadota bacterium
CGCCGCAGCCGCCGCAGGCTCTGGGTCGCCGCCCAGAGCCGCGGCGAGCGCTTGATCCGGTGCTTGAGCCGCACCGCCAGCCGTGAGGCGAGGGCCAGCGCGTGGCTCGCCGGGCTCACCGGCACGGTGTGCTCCACGAGTTCGATGGTCTCGTCGCAGGTCTTGGCCTTGTAGCCCGCCTCGCCCACGCCGAGGTCGAGCGCCCGGCGCCCCCGCGCGGCCTGGTCGCCGACGAGCCGGTGCAGCAGGATCTCGCCGGGGCTGAACCGGCCGAGTTCGGGGTCGGTGTCGAACGAGGTCCACATCCCGCAGAAGCGGGCGCCGTCCACCGCGCCGCCGAAGGTCGCCAGGATGCGCCCGCTCTCGGATGCCACCAGGGCATGGACCTCGATCGCCGGCGCAGCGCCCGGCACGGTGACGGTCGCGGCAGCGATGAAGCGGCGAACCGCCGCGTCCGCATAGGGATCGGCGATGCCGAGATCGGCGAAACGCGCGGCCTTCTGCGCGTAGAACGCGGCCTGGATCTCGGCCGCCGCCTCCGGCGTCCCGGCGACGCGGTGCTCGATCGCGCCCAGGAACTCCACGAGTTTGCGCTCCTTGGCCCGCAGCTTCTTGCGGGCGTCGCCGCTGAACACCCGGCGCAGGGTGGCCTCGGCATCGGGGCCGAGCAGCATGCCGTAGGCGTCGCTCGGCGCCGGCAAGCCGCCCCCGGCCAGGGGATTCGGGGTTCCGTCCCAGAAGCGCGGCTGGTTGCGGAAGACGAAGGCGTCGATGCCCGCCGCGCGGCCGGCCTCGGCCAGCGCCGCTGTCAGATCCTCGGCCGGCATCGCCGCCGCCTCGCGGGAGGCGAAGAGCGGCATGTGGAAATTGGCATGCCGATCACCGACCACCCGCGCCACCCGCAAGGGGCCGCGCCGCCCGACGGTGAGCGGGAGCAGGACCCGCGCCCGCCCGAGCGGGTCACGCAGCACGAGGATGCGGATCGCCTCGCCCGCATCGATCCCGGCGGCGCAATAGGCGGCCACCCAATCGAAGCGCTGGTAGGGCGTCATCAGGACGGCCGGATCGGTCTCCAGCGCCCGCCACAGCCCCTCGGCCAGGGCGAGATCGGAGAACACCTCTGCGGTGAGGCCGCCCCGGCCTCGCACCGCCTGCGTCGGCCGCCCCAGATCCTCGGCGAGAGCCACCATGCCCGTCTTCCCCGGCGCCTCTGCCCGTCGGACGCAGGCCGCGCAATACCCGCGCGATCCTGCCCGCCTTGTGCTGAAGCGGCGGTTGATGCCGTGCCCCGATCTGCGGGGATGGGTAACGAAAGCTTTTCGCGTCCGCCGCTACGCTCAGAGCCCATGCCGGGGCTGCCCGGTGCCCCGAGCCCTGACGCGCCATGCTGTCGCCCCGCACCCGACACCGCCTGTTCCGCGCCGGCTTCCGGGCGATCACCGCCGCGGGCGCCGACCGCTGGCTCGCCCCCGCCGCCCGCGGGCGCGGGGTGATCCTCACGTTCCACCACGTGCGCCCCGAGCCGGTGCCGGGCTTCGCGCCGAACGCGCTCCTGTCGATCACCCCGGCCTTCCTCGACCGGACGCTGAGCCTGCTCGCCGCCCGCGGCTTCGAACTCATCGGCCTCGACCACGTGCCCGAGCGGCTCGCGGCTCCGGAGGGCGGGCGCCCCTTCGCGGTGCTGACCTTCGACGACGGCTACCGCGACAATGTCGAGCATGCCCAGCCCGTGCTGGCCCGGCACGGGGCGCCCTGGACGCTGTTCGTGACCAGCGACTTCGCCGAGGGGCGCGGCCGGCTGTGGTGGATCGAGCTGGAGCGGGCGGTGGCGCGGCTCGACGCCGTGCGGCTCGGCTCCGGCCTCGTCCTGCCGGCCCGGACCGATGCGGAGAAGACGGCGGCCTTCGAGACGGCCTACCGCAGCCTGCGTGCAGGACCGGAGACGGTGCTGCTCGACGAGATCGCCCGGCTGTGCCGCGAGGCCGGGTTCGCGCCGGGCGGCCTTGCCCGCGAACTCTGCCTGACCTGGGACGCCTTGCGTGACCTTGCCCGCGACCCGGCCGTCACCCTTGGCGCGCACACGCTCACGCACCCGATGCTCGCCAAGCACGAAATTGGTTTCGCGGAGCAGGAGATCGCCGAGAGTCGCGCGCGGATCGAGGCCGAGCTGGACCGCCCGGTGCGGCACCTGTCCTATCCCGTCGGCGATCCGACCTCGGCCGGACCACGGGAATTCGAAACGGCCGAAAGACTCGGCTTCGCCACCGCGGTGACGACCCGGCCGGGCCATCTGTTCGCGGAACACGCGGAGCATCGCCATGCCCTGCCGCGGGTTTCGGTGAATGGGCTGCACCAGACCGAGGCGGCCCTGGCGAGCCTTCTCTCCGGCGTGCCGTTCCTGGCCTGGAACCGCGGGCGGCGGCTCAACGTCGCCTGAGAGACACTTTAGGCGGGAGCCCCGCCTCAGCGGCGCCGGCGGCGCGAGCGCGACGAGCCGGTGTCGCTCTCCCC
>JAGTAM010000085.1 GCA_023422485.1 Pseudomonadota bacterium
GTGCGCGCCCGCGCGCTGGCCAAGCGCATCGACGCCTCGCTCGCCATCGTCGACAAGCGCCGCGAGCGGGCGGGCGAGTCCGAGGTGATGAACATCATCGGCGACGTCGAGGGCCAGTCCTGCATCCTCGTCGACGACATCGTCGATTCCGGCGGCACCCTGGTGAACGCCGCCGAGGCCCTGCTGAACGCCGGCGCCAAGGAGGTCTCGGCCTACATCACGCACGGCGTGCTGTCGGGCGGCGCGGTCTCGCGCATCGCCGCCTCGCGGATGAAGGAACTCGTCATCACCGACTCGATCCTGCCGACGCAGGCCGTGAAGCTCGCCCGCAACATCCGGGTGATCTCGATCGCGCCGCTGCTCGGCGAGGCGATCGGGCGCACGGCCACCGAATCGAGCGTGTCGAGCCTGTTCACCTGATCCAGGTCCGGGATTCCAAAGAGATCATCCCTTTGGCGGGGTGTCGGGGCAGCGCCCCGATCGCCCTCCACCAGGGGGCCGCCCTGGACCCTACGACAACGGCTCGTCCCTTCGACACTCTTGGGTTTTTGCTCAGCGGATCTCGGCGATCTCGAACTCGTGGTCGTTCACCGTCACGGTGTCGCCGACGCTCTTGCCGGTGAGGGCGCGGGCGAGCGGCGCGACGTAGGAGATCGAGCCGGCCGCGGGATCGGCCTCGTCCTCGCCGACGATCCGAAACGTCTGGCGGGTGTCGTCCTCGCGCAGCAGGGTGACCGTCGCGCCGAAGCGCACCACGTCGCCCTCGAACGCCTCGACGAGTTCCGCCGAGTTCTTGCGCGCGCTCCAGTAGCGCAGGTCGCGCGAGATCCGGGCGTAGTCCGCCTTGTTCTGCTGCGGCGAGAGGCCGGACAACTCGGCTTCCAGCCGCGCCACCTCGGCCTCCATCCACGCGAGCCCCTCCGGCGTCACGTAGTTGGGATGGGTGGAGATCAGACGATCGGGAAGTTCCTCGAAAGCTTCACCGTCTTCGGGCTCACGGACAAATGCTTTGCTCATAAGACAGGCAATGCCCAAGCCTGCACCGCAGTTCCCACGGTCCGCCGCCCAGGCTCAGCCGATGGCGACGACCGTGCGGCCCCGCACCTGACCATCGAGCAGGGTCTCGGCGAGGCCGCCGGCCTCCTCCAGGGGAACCGTCCGGGTCATCCGCCGCAGGAGGTCGCGGTCGAGGACACGAGAGAGCCGGGCCCAGGCCTCACGGCGGGGCTTTTGCGGGGTCGTCACGCTGTTGATGCCGAGAAGCGAGACGCCGCGCAGGATGAAGGGCGCGACCGAACTCGGCAGGTCCATGCCCCCGGCATTGCCGCAGGCGGCGATGGCGCCGCCGCCCCGCGTCATCGACAGGGCGTTGGCGAGGACCCGTCCGCCGACCGCATCGATGCCGACGGCCCAGCGCTCCTTTCCGAGCGGGCGCGGCTCGCCCGCGAGCGCCTCGCGCTCCAGGATCTCGGCGGCGCCGAGGCTCGTCAGGTAATCGGCCTCGCCGGCCCGGCCGGTCGCGGCGATGACGTGCCAGCCGGCACGCTTCAGGAGTGCCACCGCGACCGACCCGACGCCGCCGGAGGCGCCCGTCACCAGGGCCGGCCCGGCCTCGGGGGTGAGCCCGTGCCGCTCCAGAGCGAGAACCGAGAGCATCGCCGTGTAGCCGGCCGTACCGATCGCCATGGCCTCGGCCGGGCTCAGGCCCTCGGGCAGCGGCACCAGCCAGTCGCCGCGCAGCCGGGCGCGCTCGGCCAACCCGCCGAGATGGGTCTCGCCGACGCCCCAGCCGGTGAGCACCACCGCGTCGCCGGCCTTGTAGTCGGGATGGTCCGAGGTCTCGACGGTGCCGGCGAAATCGATGCCGGGGATCATGGGGAAGCGACGCACCACCGGCATCCGGCCCGTCATGGCGAGCCCGTCCTTGTAGTTCAGGCCCGAATGGGAGACCCGCACGGTGACGTCGCCGTCCATCAGGTCGGCCTCGTCGAAATCACATAGGGCGAGACTCTGGCCGGCCTCACCCTTGTCGATGACCCAGGCCCTGAACGCCGCCATGATTCGCTCCTCCCCGCTCGCCTCGGGTCATGAGCTACGGCGATCCTGCCCCGATTCAAGCCCGACGGCGAAGGTGGCCGAGAGAGTGCTCCAATGAGCGCGCCCTCAATACCCGTCGTAGATGCTGCCCCGCGAGAAGCCGAGGCCGACGGCGATGTCCGCGGATGAGGCGCCGGTGATGCCCAGCGCGTCCGGGATCGATCCGACCCCGGGGGGACCGTAGCCCGGACCGTAGCCGGGAGCGGGCCCGAAATCCGGCCCGGCGGCGGGGGCTGCGGCCGGCACCCAGGCGGCGCGGGCGGGCTGCACCAGCACACGGCGCTGCGTGGTGGCGTAGACCGGCGGCAGGGTGTGCGGGATCGCCTCCGGCGGACGCACGAGCACGCGGCGGGTCTGGACCGCGTAGCGCGGCGGCGTGGTCACCCAGCAGCCGACGACCTGACCATAGGCGTCGATGCGCGTCTCCCAGCGGCGCCCGCCGGGGGCGACCAGCACCCGCTCGGACACCGTGTCGTAGACCGGCGGCGTCGTGCGGTAGACGGTGCGCGGCGGCTGGACCAGCACCTGCTCCGCGACGGTGTCGTAGACCGGCGGCGTCACGACCCGGCGATAGCACTCGGCGCTGGCGCACGCCCCCCCGGCCTGCGCGGGCACGGCCAGAGCGACGACCGAGACGGCGGCAAGCGCAAGGGAAGAGATCAGGCTCGGGCGGGGCAGGGGGGCAGTCATGGAACAACCTCGGAACACGACGCGACGTCAGGACGATCTCGGCACCACCGCGAGCCCCGTCCGGGACTTCTCGGAGTGTGCCATTCGACGCCCAGATAGCGGTCAAGGTTGCGCACCGGACAAGTTCAATTGTCGAAGACAGTAAAATTAACCAACGACTAAGACTACGCAGATCTAAATATACCGGTTCGACTTCGCAGTTCGGCCGGCAGGCAGGGACGGGAGGGAAACGCGGCCCTACCTACCGGTCTTCAAGGGACGTTGTGGAAGCGTTGCCGAAAAGCCCTCCGCGCCGCGCAGGGGAGGGCGGGCGGAAGGGCGCGCTTGTCAGCCCTTCGGCCAGGGGCTAGAGCGCTTCCAAATCGGGCGGCGGCGCCCGGATCGCATGACACCGCCGCACGAGGGGATCGCATCCGCGCCAAGTCAGCGGGTGGCGGGCCGGCGACAAGGCCCTCCCGACCCCGCGAGGACAAGCGGATCTAAGGACCGAACGGCCCATGACCTACGTCGTCACCGACAACTGCATCAAGTGCAAGTACATGGACTGCGTCGAGGTGTGCCCCGTGGATTGCTTCTACGAGGGTGAGAACATGCTCGTCATCCATCCCGACGAATGCATCGATTGCGGTGTCTGCGAGCCGGAATGCCCCGCCGAGGCGATCAAGCCCGACACCGAGGGCAACCTCGAGAGCTGGCTGAAGCTCAACGCCGACTACGCCAAGACCTGGCCCAACATCACCCAGAAGAAGGATGCCCCCTCTGACGCCAAGCAGTGGGACGGAGTGAGCGGCAAGCTCGAGGCGCATTTCTCGCCCAATCCCGGCTCCGGCGACTGACCGCCTCCGCAGGACGGGGATCCCTCGCGAGCGAGGCGGCCTCTCGCCGCAGGCTGCCGGTCCGGTCGCCATCTCCGCGGAATCCCCGAACGCGCCACGGCCTACCTCGAAAGATCCGCCGGAGGCTCCGGCAACGCTCTTTCCGAGCCGTGCAAAACCTTCGATCCTCCCATGCGGAGACGCGTTCGCGCGCCGGCAATCCTTTGATTCGCCGGCCCGTTCGTGCTACATGAGGGCTCGCCGTCGCTCACGCCCGATGCGCCCCCCTCCTCTCGCTCAAGCGGCGAGTTCCATCTTCCTGGAAAAGAGGTTGGCTGCGATCGACCGCCGGAAGCATTTCGCTCCCGGCGCGTTCTTTCGTGTGGTGGGAGCAACGCGAGAGCCCGGGAACCGGTCAGCGCCTCAACGGCGCGGCACTGGACTAAGGGCATGCGCCGGGTGTCCCGCCCCGGAGGTGACGAGCGTGCGGGCGTGGATGCGCGCCCCGCGTGGATGACAGTGGAGGCTCATTCCGCATGACCACAGCCAAGAAGACGACGGCAGCAGGCCGCCAAGGCTTCAAGACCGGCGAGGCGGTCGTGTATCCGGCGCACGGCGTCGGGCGGATCACCGCGATCGAGGAACAGGAGATCGCGGGCTACAAGCTCGAGTTGTTCGTCGTCTCGTTCGAGAAGGACAAGATGGTCCTGCGCGTGCCGACCGCGAAGGCCAACAGCGTCGGCATGCGCAAGCTCGCCGAGCCCGAGCTCGTCAAGAAGGCCCTCGACGTGCTGACCGGCCGCGCCCGCATCAAGCGGACGATGTGGTCGCGCCGCGCCCAGGAATACGAGGCCAAGATCAATTCCGGCGACCTGATCTCGGTGACGGAGGTCGTGCGCGACCTCTTCCGTTCCGAGGCTCAGCCCGAGCAGTCCTACAGCGAGCGCCAGCTCTACGAGGCTGCCCTCGACCGCGTCGTGCGCGAGATCTCCTCGGTGAACCGGATCACCGAGACCGAAGCACTCAAGCTGATCGAGCAGAGCCTCGCCAAGTCGCCGCGCCGCGCCAAGGCCGACGCCGAGGCGGAAGCCGACGCCGAAGGTGACGACGATGTGCAGGAGGAGGCCGCCTGAGGCGCCTCCCAGCGAATCGCATCGCTGCACGGATTGGCATTTGTTAACCAGAGGGCTCGGCACCACGCCGGGCCCTTTTTTCATGCGTGCTCCACAGACCTCTTGATCATTTCCTCTCCGACGCCACGCGCCCGCAGGGAACCAGCGTCGCACGGATGTGTTGTGCCTCTGCCACGGATGGCTTGCCCCGATGGCCTCGCCCGGCATTTCGCCGGTCAAGAGGCTCAAGCGGGCTGATCCGAAACGCTCGAACCAAGAACGCTCGAACGAGAGAGGCGGGGATGGCAGAGATCGCGGGGATGCGGCGTCAGTTCATTCGGACAGCGATGGAGGCGCCGTTCCTTGCGAGGGAAGAAGAACGCGGGCTGGCGGTGGCCTGGAAGGAGGCCCGCGACGAGCGCGCCCTGCACCGTCTGATCTCCGCACATATGCGCCTCGTGATCGCGCTGGCTGGCCGCTTCCGCCATTACGGCCTGCCGATGGCCGACCTCGTCCAGGAAGGCCATGTCGGCCTGATGGAAGCCGCTGCCCGGTTCGAGCCGGAACGGGATGTCCGCTTCTCCACCTATGCCACGTGGTGGATCCGCGCCTTGTCGTGCCGGTGCTACCCGGACGGCCCAGAACCAGTCAT
>JAGTAM010000100.1 GCA_023422485.1 Pseudomonadota bacterium
CCGCCACACCCATCTCCTTGGCCGTCGCGACGATCCCCTTCGCCGCCTGGCTGGCGGCATCGAGGGCGGCGGCCGGCGTCGCGCCGCGGCTCTCCACGCCGATCTCGACGGAGGCGAAATCCGGCGCGACCTCCTGCGAGGCCCGGCCGATCACCCGGATGCGGCCGGGCTCGTCATCGGCGGCGGCGGGTGCGGCCGCGACGGCAAGAAGCAGGAGGGCGCTTGCGAGCGCGAAAGACTTCACGAGCGGTAGTCTCCGTTGATGGCGACGTAGGCCTTGGTGAGATCGCAAGTCCAGACGCGGGCGCGGCCCTGGCCGAGGCCGAGATCGACGCGCACGGTGATCTCGGGCCGCCGCATCACCGCGCTCGCTGCCTCCTCGCTGTAATCGGGATCGCGGGCGCCCTGCACCGCGACGCGCACGTCGCCGAACCAGATCGCGAGCCGGTCGCGGTCGGCGGGCTCGCCGGCCTTGCCCACGGCCATCACCACGCGGCCCCAATTGGCGTCCTCACCGGCCACTGCCGTCTTCACCAGCGGCGAGTTGGCGATCGACATGGCGATGCGGTGGGCCGAGGGATCGCTCTCGGCACCCTCGACCTCGACGGTCACGAGCTTGTTGGCCCCCTCGCCGTCGCGGGCGACGAGCTGCGCCAGCTCGATCAGGAGGTCGCCGAGGGCCGTGCGGAAGCCTTCGAGCCGCGGATCGTCGGCGCGGGTGACCGCCGCGTTGCCCGCAGCGCCGGTGGCGAAGAGCAGCAGCGTGTCGGAGGTGGAGGTGTCGCCGTCCACCGTCACGCAGTTGAACGAGGTCTTGGTGCCCTCGCTCAGAAGCGCCTGAAGCACGTCCTGCGGCAGTGCCGCGTCGGTGAAGGCGAAGGAGAGCATCGTCGCCATGTCGGGAGCGATCATGCCGGCGCCCTTGGCGATGCCGTTGATCGTCACCGGCACGCCGTTGATCTCGACCCGGCGGGTGGCAAGCTTCGGAAAGGTGTCGGTGGTCATGATCGCATGGGCTGCCTGCGCCCAGGCCTCGGCGCCGCTTTCGGCGCGGGCGGCGCAATCGGCCAGCACGCCCTCGAATTTGCTGGCATCGAGCGGCTCGCCGATCACGCCGGTGGAGGCGATCATCACAGCCTCAGGGGCGCAGGAGGCAGCCCGGCCGGCGATCTCGGCAGTCAGCGCCACCGCCTCGCGGCCCTTGATGCCGGTGAACGCATTGGCATTGCCTGAATTGACCACGAGCGCCCGCGCGCCCTTGCCGGTCTTCAGCGCGTCGCGGCACCAATCCACCGGCGCGGAAGGGCAGCGCGAACGGGTGAACACGCCCGCGACCTGCGTGCCCTCGGCCAGAGCCACGTAGAGCACGTCGGTGCGGTTCTTGTAGCGGATGCCGGCCTGCGCCGTGGCGAGGCGCACACCCGCGATGTCCGGCAGCGAGGGCGACACGGCCGGGGCCAGGGGGGAGATTTCGGTGGATGACATCGGTCGTCGGCTCCGTCTCGTACCCGTTCTCGCCCATTCGGCCGCGTCGGGAAGCGCGGCCTCGCACGCGGAGGCGACACGGGCATGAAGCTCAAGGTCGCGGGCCGCTGTCTTGCGCCCGTGGACCGCCACGTCAACTCGCGGGGCTCGCCCCGCGCGGGCGAAAGCCGCCTGCCGCCGCCCATGCGACTGCCGATCTCCTCGCCGGTTCGCTTTCCCGCGGGCCGGCATACACCATGGGCAGGCATGCTCCCGGCAGGTTCAAGGCGCGGAACACTCACCGCACAACTTGCAATTTGCAGGATGATGACTGGTCTCAACGAGTCTTGGAGGTGTGTCCCAGTCGGCGCATCGAGGGTCTGATCGCTGGCCGACGCTTGTATGCATTGTGCGATCTGCGTAACCTAGAATGATGCAGCGCACCCAAGATCGTGAGGACGCGACCATCGCCGAGGCTCCCGGTCGTGCGGAGGGCCAGATCGGCGCGAGCGGCACGCCGCGCAGTTGCTACGGCGTCCAGGTGCTGATCGCGGGGCGCCGCAAGCAGTGGCGCGACGAGATCAACGGGCAAATCCGCCGCGCGGGCTACAGCGCGATTACGGTCGATTCGGCCGTCGATGCCCTTACCGTGCTCGTGCTCGGACTTCCGGTCGACGTTCTCGTGACCGATGCCGAGTTGCACGGCTCTCTCGGGCTCAGCGAACTCGCCGCGGAGGCGCGGGCCCTGCGCCCGAACCTCGGCATCGTCGTCGCCTGCGACTCGGCTGTCAGCGATTGCGCCGACCTCGTGCCGGCGGACGCGCTGCTGGTGTCCTGCCCGAACGAAGAGGAGGCGGTGGCCTCCTCTGTACGCGAGGCGCTGGCCGCCCGCGCCAACTGAGACGCGCTTCGCCGCTTCAAATCCGCGACGATCGGGCTCGTACCCCGTGGTCCGCCGTCTGTGGCAGCCTTCGCGTCGGAGGATTCAACGCCATGACGATTCGCCGCCGCGACTGCCTCGCCTTGCTCGCCGTTCTCGCCGCGGGCCGCGCATCGACCGCCGCCCATGCCGCCGAGGCTGGTCCAGCCTCCGCCTTCGCGTTCGACAAGCCGGAGGGCGGAAGCCTCCCGCTCGCCGCTTATGCCGGCAAGCCCGTCCTCGTCGTGAACACCGCCACCGCCTGCGGCTACGCTCCGCAATTTGCCGGCCTCCAGGGCCTCTGGACCCGCTTCGGCGAGCGCGGCCTGACGGTGATTGCCGTTCCCTCCCCCGATTTCGGCAATCAGGAGCCCCTCGACGGTGCCGCCATCGCCGAGGCTGCGCGGAAGAATCACGGCGTCACCTTCCCGGTTACGGACAAGACCCACGTCCGGGGGGCTGCCGCGCATCCCTTCTATCGCTGGGCGGCCGAGCAGAAGCCGGGGCAGAGCCCGCAATGGAACTTCCACAAGTATCTGATCGGCCGCGACGGTACCCTGCGCGCCGCCTTCGCGACTCAGGTCGATCCGAGCGATCCGCGCATTGTCAGCGCGATCGTCGCGGAGCTGGGGCCGGCCTGAGGCCCGACCCCTCCGCCGTTTCTCGCTCTCACCGCCCCGGAACGTCGGCCGGCGGCAGCAGGCCTCGCCCGACCCGTTCCGGCGGCAGCGGACGCCGGGCACGCGGTGACGGAAGACGTCCGTCCCGCTCCACGGCGCGCGGTGGCGCGGACGGATAGTTCGAGGCGAAGGGGTTCTGCGGCACGCCTTGAGCCGGAGCGGGCGTGGCCGCAAGGCAGAGGCTCGCGACGGCGAAGACGGTGCTCGAACGCATCGGCGGTGAGTTTCCGGTCGGTTGGGGCTCGCGCCCGAACGGGGCGCGTCCCCACATGCCACAGGGCCGCGTCATCAATGCGGCCGGAAAGCCGGGCCAGGGATCGAGCGATGGAACCGCACAGCTTCGAACAGGACGGCATCGTCTACGAAGTGAGCTTCGAGCGAACGCCGGAGGGATGGATCGCCCGCATCCAGCCGGAAGACGGGGCGCAGCCCCATGTCTTCGCCTTCCCCGACGGCGTCGGCTTCGATCCGGACGACGTGCGCGGCTCGCTGATCGCCGGCTGCGAGGCTGCGGTCGCGCGCATTCCGCGCCGGGTGCCGACGCGGCATTGACGGGCAGAGGCGGAACCTCCGCCATCTCAATCGGTTCGGGCTCCAGATCGCGCGGGGAAAGCGCGCCGGAAACGAACGGGATCTTTCGCGATGACCGAAGTGACCTACCACATCGTCGAGCACGACGGCGGCTTCGCCTACAAGGTCGGCGACGTCTTCTCCGAGCCCTTCCCGAGCCGGGAGGAGGCGCTTCAGGCCGCACAGGCGGCGGCGGCCGAGCAGCAGGTGCCGGGCTCGAGCGAGGGCATCCGCTACCAGGATGGGCGCGGGCAGTGGCACGACGAGACCGCGCAGGGCAACGACCGACCGGTGGCGCGGGTCGTGGAAGACTGAGGCCTCACTCGTCCAGGGTGATGAGTCCGACGCTGCCGCCCGCCGCCGCGGTGTTGACGGTCAGCGTCCGTTCGGTGGCGAAGCGGACGAGATAATGCGGGCCGCCGGCCTTCGGGCCGGTGCCCGACAAGCCGGTGCCGCCGAAGGGCTGGCTCCCCACCACCGCGCCGATCATGTTGCGATTCACGTAGACGTTGCCGTGCGGCAGGGTCTCGGCGATCCGCTCCGCCGCCTCCTCGATGCGCGAGTGGATTCCGAGGGTCAGCCCGTAGCCGCCGGCCCGGATCTCCTCGACCACGCGTGCGAGACCGTTTGCCGGATAGCGGACGACGTGCAGGATCGGCCCGAACACCTCCTGTCGCAGATCGGCGACGGCGCCGATCTCGAAGATGTGCGGCGCCACGTACAGCCCGCCCGGTGCCGAACCCGCGAAATGCAGGTGCGCCGAAGCGCTCATCGCCTCGATATGGGCCTCGAGCCGCCGTTTCGCGTCTGCATCGATCACCGGCCCGAGATCGGTGGCGAGGTCACGCGGATCGCCGACCCTGAGTTCTCGCGCGGCGCCCGCCACCGCCGTGATCATCCGGTCGGCCACGTCCTCCTGCACGACGAGAAGGCGCAGGGCCGAGCAGCGTTGGCCGGCGGACCGGAAGGCCGAGGTGACGACGTCGCCGGCCACCTGCTCGGGAAGCGCCGTGGCATCGACGATCATCGCGTTGATGCCGCCGGTCTCGGCGATCAGCGGCAGGATCGCGCCGTCGCGGGCGGCAAGCGTCCGGTTGATCCGCTGCGCGGTGGCCGACGAACCGGTGAAAACGACGCCGGACAGGGCCGGATGCCCGATCAGCGCGGCGCCGATCTCGGGACCGCCGGGCACGAGGTGGAGGACACCGCCCGGAATGCCGGCCCCGTGCAGCAGACGCACGGCGAGGTCGGCCACCAGCGGCGTCTGTGGCGCCGGCTTGGCGACCACGGCGTTGCCGGCCATCAATGCCGCAGCGACCTGCCCCGTGAAGATGGCGAGCGGAAAATTCCAGGGAGAGACCGCAACGAACACGCCCCGCCCGACGAGGCGCAGGCTGTTGGCCTCGCCTGCGGGGCCGGGCAGACTTTGCGGCCCGGCGAAGAGTTGGCGCCCCTGCGCCGCATAATAGCGCAGGAAGTCGATCGCCTCGCGCCACTCGGCCAGGGCGTCGTCGAGGGTCTTGCCGGCCTCGAGTTGCAGCAGGTGCAGCAGCCGACCCTTCTCCTGCAGGAAGGCCTCCGCGGCTCGCTCCAGGCAGTCCGCGCGTTCGGCAGCAGACGACCGCATCCAGTCAGGAAAGCCGCGCGCGGCCGCCTCCATGGCGAGCGTTGCGACAGCAGTGTCCGCCTCGACGACGCCGCCGATCACGCTCGCGTCGATCGGAGTGACCACCGGCCGGGCGTGACCAGATCGGGCGGCGCCATCGATGATCGGTGCGGCCTCGGCGGGTCCGGAGGCACCGGCCACGGCGTCGGTCAGCCGCCGCAGCGCGGCGCCGTCGCCGAAGGCGAGCCCCGGCGAATTGCGCCGCTCGCACCCGAACAGGTCGCGTGGCAGCGGGATACAGGGATGCCGGGCCCGGGAGGGCGCCGCCACGAGGCTCTGCGGCCGGGCGAGCAGTTCGGCCACCTCCACCGCCGGATCGGCGGCGCGGGCGACGGAAGATGAATTCGCGCCGTTTTCCAAGAGTCGGCGGACGAGATAGGCAAGCAGCTCCCGGTGGCCGCCGACCGGCGCATAGACGCGCTGGCCGATGCCGGGGACCCGCTCGGCGAGCCGCTGGTAGAGCGCCTCGCCCATGCCGTGCAGGCGCTGAAACTCGAAACCGGCCACTTCTTCCTTGCCGGGACCGTCGATCAGCCCGGCGAGGCCGAGGACGCTCGCCACCGTCAGCGCGTTGTGGGTCGCGAATTGCGGGTAGAGACGCGGACGGTGCGCCAGCAGCCGCCGGGCGGCAGCCAGATAGTTCATGTCCGTCATCGCCTTGCGGGTGAAGACGGGGTAATCGGCCGCCCCCTGTGTCTGGGCGAGCTTCACCTCGGTGTCCCAGTAGGCGCCCTTGACGAGGCGCACCATCAACCGGCGGTCATGCCGCTCGGCGAGTGCGGCGACGTGGTCGATCAGCGGAAGGCAGCGCTTCGAATAGGCCTGGATCGCCAGCCCGAACCCGTCCCAACCGGCGAGCGCCGGATCGGCCAGCACCGCGGCGAAGACGTCGAGGGAGAGTTCGAGCCGCTCCGCCTCCTCGGCGTCGAGGGTGAAGTTGAGGTCGTGGGCGCAGGCCGCGCGGGCGAGATCGCGCACCACCGGCACCAGTTCGGCCATCACCCGCGCCGCCTGCGTGGGCGCGTAGCGCGGATGCAGCGCCGACAGCTTGACCGAGATACCAGGCCGGGCCGGCAGGGGCGCGTTGCCGGCCTCCCGTCCGATCCGCGCGATGGCGCGGGCATAGGCTTGGCGGTAGCTCGCCGCGTCCTCGGCGGTGCGGGCGCCCTCGCCCAGCATGTCGAAGGAGTAGCGCGAGCGCCGGGCACTGCCGGAGCCGGCGCGCTTGAGAGCGGCCTCGATCTCCTCGGCCAGCACGAACTGCCGGCCCATCATTCGCATCGCCCGATGGGCCGCCGCACGCACGGCCGGGCGGCCGAGGCGCCGGACCATGTCTCCAAGAGTCGCCTCCGGCGTGTCCTGCGGGCCGACGAGGCGGGCGCCGAGGCCGAGCGCCCAGGAGGCGGCGTGGGCAAGCCCGCTATCCGAGCGCACGGCGTGATGGGCGAAATCGCCCTCGCGCAGCTTGTCGGCGATCAGTCGGTCGGCGGTGGCCGAGTCGGGCACCCGCAGCAGCGCCTCGGCGAGGCTCATCAGGGCCAGCCCCTCGCGGGTCGTCAGGGCGTATTCCCGCAGCAGCGCCTCGACGGCGCCGTGGCCGGCATCCGCGCGGATCGCACCGATCAGGTCTGAGGCGAGCCGATCGACCGCCGCCTCCACGCCCGCCGAAAGCGGCGCTTCGCGCAGCAGGATTTCGGCCAGCGCCGCATCGTCGGGAGCGTAGGGAGCCTGAAAGCGGGAAGCGGACATGGAAGCCGTGAGATCGCGAGACGAGAGTAGCACTCTCTCTGTCGTCCGATAGGCCGATTTCGCCCTCCCGGCGGGCTCGATACGTCTCCGCTGCGGTCCGCCGCCATGCCACCCAGCACCCACATCGACCCGATCGCCGACCGAAAGCCCAGATCCTTTCGGTGGAGGCCGATCGTCGGCCTTGAAACGCCGCGCCTGCCGTCAGGGCCGGACAGGAGACGGGCTGATGTCGAGCGGCTGCACTTCCGGCGCAGAGGGTGCCGGCTCGGCTTCCAAGCGGGCGCGGCGCGCGGCTTCCTCCTCGGCTCTCTGGCGGGCCTGGCGCGCCGCCTCCTCTGCCGCCTGCTGCGCCTTGATCCGGGCTAGGCGGGCCGCCTCCTCGGCGGCCGCGCGGGCGCGGTCCATCTCGATGCGGGCGCGGCGGCGCTGGCGCTCGCTCTGGTCGGCGTCGAACAGCTCGATCTTCTCCAGTTCCCGCTGAAGCACGAGGGCGGCGAGCCCCGTGGTCAGGGGCGCCACGTCGATCCGCCGCTCGGGCGCAGCGAGCGGGCCGCCGAACCCGAGCTGGATCGCGGGCGCCGCTCCGGACCACCCCTTCGGCCCCCCCGCCGCCGTAAGGGCGCCGCGGGCGTCCAGGCTTCGGTTGCGCAGATCGACCTGGAGCGTGCCGTTCCAGCGCGCCGGGCCCAGATCGACCGCGAACGGAGCCGTCCGCAGGGCGCCACCCGACAGGGTAAAGGCGGCGGTGACCGGCCCTTTCGCCTTCAGCGGTCCGGCCGCAAGCTCGTCCGAGACCAGCGACTGGAGTCGGCCCTCGCGCAGCGGATCGTCCTCGGCCAGCGCTTTCGCCAGCGCCCGGTCCAGGGCGCCCGCATCGGCACCGGGGAGTACGAGGTCGGCAAGCCGGATCTCGCCATTGCCCGAGAGGTCGTTGCCCAGGGCCGCGAGGCTGGCGCCCGTGGCGCCGAAGCGCAACGCCGCCGAGAGGCGCCCGCCGATCGGTCCTGCCCCGATCAAGCGGCTGAGTTCGGCGCCGTCGAGGCTCCCCTCGCCCGCTACCACCGCGGCACCCGTCGGCCGAGCCAGGGTCATGCTGCCGCTCAGTCGCCCGCCGGCGAGCCCGGCCGAGAGGTCGCGCAGGCTCAGCGCATCGCCCTCCCGCACCAGCGTCAGGCTGGCACCGTCGGCGATCAAGCCCCGACCGAGATCGAGCTCGGCGATCTTGAGGCCGAGATCGACCCGTGTCTGGGCGGGCACCGGAGCGAAGCGACCGCCGACGTCGGTGGGAAGCACAGTCGCCGCAGCCAGTGCCGGCAAGGACAGCCGGGCAAGGGTCCCGGTCCCGGTGAGCGCGCCGTCCGGGGTGCGGTCGAGGGCGGCGGCGAGGTCGCTCCCCGCCACCTGACCCGTGACATCGACGTGCAGCGCCGTCTTCCGGTTCGATAGGCCCAGGATGAGGGAG
>JAGTAM010000137.1 GCA_023422485.1 Pseudomonadota bacterium
TCGGTCGGCGGCATCCTGCTTCTGCTGGCGCTGATCCGGCGCGGCGCGGTGGCCGGCGTCGCCTCGCTGCTCTTCCTCGTGCCGCCGGTCTCGGCGGTGATCGCCTACCTCATGTTCGGCGAGACGCTGACGCCGGTGCAGATCGCCGGCATGGCCGTGGCGGCGGCCGGCGTCGGGCTGGCGAGCCGCGGCTGATCCGGCCCCTCGGAGCGGGCGACCGAGACGTGTCAGCTCGCGATTGAAAGGCGGCCCGTCTCAACAGGCTACTCAGCGCTGACGGCGGCCCGGCGAACCGCGACGATGGGCGCGCGGACGCATGTGATCACGACGCGGTCGACGATGTTGGCCGTGACGACCTCGACGCAATGACTCTGTCGTTTCAAGGCGACTCCGAGCAGGAGCCGGCTCGACGACTCGGGAACGGCGGCGCCGGACAGCCGAAACGCGACGATCATTCCCGGTTTGAGCTGATCGGCAGGCACCCCCTGCCCCCAATTGAGCCATGACCGGAAGGCGGGTGAATTCCTGGGTGGGGACAGGCCGACCTGCCGGACGGCCCAAGCCAGAAAAGCCCCGCCCCAGGGCGTCGTGAGATCGTCGGCCGTTATGGTCTGATAGCTTCCCGCACCCGTCGATCTCCAGTACTCGACGATCCTCTCCTTGTCTTTGCTGGTTCCTCCCTCGAAGGTTCCGACTTCGGACAGGGCGACGCCGATGAGAGCCACGGGAAGTTTCTCCGACAACCCCTCGCCTGCCGTGAGGTCCAGTTGGGAGACCGACCAGCGTGTGTTCGTGAGAAGAGACGCCTCATCCTGAGCCGCCGCGGCTGCTTTCGGGGAGAACGGCTTCTGCAAATCCTCCAGGGACGCCCACTTGCTCGAACTCGTGTCGACTTGAATGATATCTTCGGATTTCGTCACTCTCAGAGGCGCGTAGATCTCCTCTGTCGGGTTCTGACCGGGTCGGCTGATTCTGATGGCATAAGGTCCCGGCCGAGCCTCGACGGTCAGCAGATATTCCAGCTTTTCGCCAACCGGCATCTCCTTTTTCGAGCTCAGATCGTAGATGACAGCGCTCGCGGAGCGCTCATTCGAAGCGAGTGAGTGTGAAAAATTGATATAGAATCGCGGCGGATTATAGATATATCGAATTTCTTCTGACGCGTATGGTATAATTCCAGTCGTAAGACTATCAATCACGCCGAAAATAAACGCTGATAGAATTGCCCCGATAGTGAATTTCGCGCCCTTTTCTTTGAATTTATTCCAATAATCTGAAGCACTCATCGCACCGTCGCATCGAGAGAGATGTTGCCGTGCATCACCCGCCGCCGGATTCTGCACAAAATGAACATTGAATACACTTGTCGGCCAAGGATGCAGGTGATCCGGACCGCGGACTCGCCTCACGATGTAAATGCGGTTGAGGGGTGCGGCATAGAAAAACCACTACTGTGCCGGCGGTCCTGCCTATAATAACCCCCGGATCCGTTACCGAGAGAGTTCCACATGGCCGCATCCCCCGCCGTCCAGCCCGCCAACGATCCGACCGATTTCGTCGCCCTGGCCAAGGACGCCGCCGCGGGCGCCAAGGCGCTCGTCGCCGAGGCGACCGCCCGCGTGAAGGCACGAGTCACGGGCCCCGAGGGCAAGCTCGATGCGGGCGCGCTGGAGCGTGAGCAGCACGCCGCCCACGGCCTGTCCTGGCTCGCCACCTACGGCGAGGCGGTGCGCGAACTCGCCGGCTATGCCGAGCGGCTGCAGGGCGAAGGGACCTTCGGCGAGACCGAGGCGCTACTCGTGAAGATCGGCGTCGGCGAGTATCTCGACCAGATGTTCGGCGGCATCCCGATGAGCCAGGGCGAGATCGTGCGCCCGACGGCGCTCGGCTTCACCAGCGCCGAACTCGCGTCCCTGCGCACGCCGGCCATCGACGCGGCGATCGCCGAGGGCAACACGCCGGCCAACCGCGCCGCGCTCGTGGCGAAGATTCGCGAGGCCACGACTTCGGGCGCGGCCACCATCGGCCTTTCCGGCCTCGACGAGGACATGGAGGCGATCCGCAGCGAGATGCGCCGCTTCGGCAAGGCCGAGGTCCTCGAGCAAGCCCAGGAATGGCACCGCGAGAACGCCTACATCCCGATGTCGATCATCGAGAAGATGGCGGAACTCGGCGTGTTCGGCCTCACCATTCCCGAGGAATACGGCGGGATGGGCATGCCCAAGGCCGCGATGTGCGTGGTCTCGGAGGAGCTGTCGCGCGCCTATATCGGCGTCGGCTCGCTGGGCACCCGCTCGGAGATCGCCGCCGAGCTGATCCTGTGCGGCGGCACCGAGGAGCAGAAACAGCGCTTCCTTCCGGGCATCGCCTCGGGCGAGATCCTGCCGACGGCCGTCTTCACCGAGCCGAACACCGGCTCCGACCTCGCATCCTTGCGCACCAAGGCGGTGAAGGAGGGCGACGTCTGGAAGATCACGGGCAACAAGACCTGGATCACCCACCCCGTGCGCGCCGACATCATGACCGTGCTGGTGCGGACCAAGCCCGAGGAGAAGGGCCATCGCGGCCTCTCGATGCTGATCGCGGAGAAGCCGCGCGGTGACGACGCGAACCCCTTCCCCGTCGACGGACTCTCCGGCGGCGAGATCGAGGTGCTCGGCTATCGCGGCATGAAGGAGTACGAACTCTCCTTCGAGGGCTTTTCCGTGCCCGCCGGCAACCTGCTCGGCGAGGTCGAGGGCAAGGGCTTCGCTCAGCTGATGCAGACCTTCGAGTCCGCCCGCATCCAGACGGCGGCGCGGGCCATCGGCGTGGCCCAGTCGGCCCTCGACATCGGCCTGCGCTACGCCGAGGAGCGGGTGCAGTTCGGCAAGGCGCTGGTCGAGTTCCCGCGCGTGGCCGACAAGCTCGCGATGATGGCGGTGGAGATCAACATCGCCCGCCAGCTCACCTACTTCTCCGCCCGGGAGAAGGACGAGGGCAAGCGCTGCGACCTCGAGGCCGGCATGGCCAAGCTGCTCGGCGCCCGCGTCGCCTGGGCGGCCGCCGACAACGCCCTTCAGATCCACGGCGGCAACGGCTTCGCGCTGGAATACCCGATCAGCCGCGTGCTGTGCGACGCGCGCATCCTCTCGATCTTCGAGGGTGCCGCCGAGATCCAGGCCCAGGTCATCGCCCGGCGCTTTCTGGAGCAATAGGACCTGCTTGTCCGAATTCCGGCCAGAGTTTGACTGGCCTATAACAAGGACTGTGTTCGGGTCGGCCTGAATAGCCGGCTCATATACTTCCCTTCAACGAACGTCCTTTAGGCCGTGCTC
>JAGTAM010000141.1 GCA_023422485.1 Pseudomonadota bacterium
GCCGCGCACCGAGCCCCATGGCGAGGCCGAACAGGCCCGCGGCGGCGCCCGCCCCCATCGCGTAGGCGAGCGCCATCGGCGTGCCGTTGAGGAAGGCACCGCTGCCGGTGGCGAAGCCCGCTCGCAGCACGAGGCCGCCGAAGGTCGGGTGCAGGCTCAGCCCCAGCACCAGGGCGAGGCCGACCCCTCCGCCGACGAGCCGCCGGACCGGCGAGGCAGGGCCCGGCGCCAGCATCGCGGCCAGGATGCGGACGAGGCCGTAGACCAGCGCGAAGGCGAAGAGCGGGTAGCGGTCGAGGAAGAAGCCGTAGAACCGCGCCGCCACGTCCGGCGGCATCGTGCTGCGTTGATCGAAGCCGGTGAGGAACACGGCGAACAGGGCGCTGAGCGCCGCCAGCAGCGGCGCCGCGGCGATTGCCCAGGCGCCCCGCTGCGACGCCGGTTCGGCCCCCGCCCCGGCGGAGAGCGCGGCTGCGCGGCTCACCGCTCGTAGTGTTCGCGCACGAGCCGGTCGAGCAGGCGCACGCCCCAGCCCGCGCCCCAGCTCCGGTTGATCTCGGAGGCGGTGGAGGCCATGGCGACGCCGGCGATGTCGAGATGCGCCCACGGCACGTCGTTGACGTAGCGCTTGAGGAAGGCGGCCGCCGTCGCCGCGCCGCCGTGGCGCCCGCCGGTGTTCTTCATGTCGGCGAACTTCGAGTCTATCGCCTTGTCGTAGGCGGGGATGAGGGGCATCCGCCACACCCGCTCGCCCGCCGCCTCGCCGGCCGCGGTGATCTGGGCCGAGAGCGCGTCGTCGTTGGAGAACAGGCCGGCGATGTCCTGGCCGAGCGCCACGATGATCGCGCCGGTGAGCGTGGCCAGATCGATCATCGCCTTGGGCTTGTAGGTCGCCTGGACGTGCCAGAGCACGTCGGCGAGCACGAGGCGGCCTTCGGCATCGGTGTTGATGACCTCGATGGTCTGCCCGGAGAGCGAGGTGACGATGTCGGAGGGGCGGTAGGAATTGCCGTCGGGCATGTTCTCGACGATGCCGATGGCCCCGACCACGTTCGCCTTGGCCTTGCGCGAGGCCAGCGCGTGCAGCGTGCCGACGACCGCGGCCGAGCCGCCCATGTCGCCCTTCATGTCCTCCATGCCGCCGGCCGACTTGATCGAGACGCCGCCGGAATCGAACACCACGCCCTTGCCGATCAGCGCCAGCGGCGGCTCGGACGGATCGTCCGCCCCGTTCCAGCGCATGATCGCCACCCGCGGCTCGCGGGCCGAGCCCTGCGCCACCGCCAGCAGCGCCCCCATGCCGATCTCCCGCATCCGCGCCACGTCGAGGATCTCGACCTCGACGCCGAGGCGCGTCAGCTCGGAGACGCGGCGGGCATATTCTTCGGGGTAGAGGACGTTCGGCGGCTCGTTGACGAGGTTGCGGGCCAGCATCACGCCCTCGGCCACCGCTTCGGCCGCCCCCGCGGCGGCCCGCGCCGCGGACGGGTCGGCGACGAGCAGGGTCAGCGCGGCTCCCGCCTCGTCCTCGTCCTTCTTCTTGGTCTTGTACTGGTCGAAGCGGTAGCTGCGCAGGCGCGCGCCCAGCGTGAAGTCGGCGGCGTCCCGGGCGCTGCCGGCAAAGCCCGCCCAGTCGAGTACGACTTTGGCCGTGCGCCCGCCGACCTTGCCCGCGGTGAAGCCGCCCAGCACGGTCCAGTCGATCTTGGCCCGGTCCTTCTCCGAGCCGAGGCCGATCACCACGAGGCGGTCGGCCTCCACGCCCGCCGGGGTCGGAAGGACCAGCGCCGACTGCGCCTTGCCCTTGAAACGCTCGCTTGCCGCGGCGCGGGCGACCAGCTCGGCGCCCGGCCGGCCCAGGATCTCGGCCGCAGCCCCCGACAGGGCGAGGTCGTCGCCCACGAACACCACGAGGTCGCCCCCGGCACCGCGCGACGACAGCGGCTCAAAGGCGATTTCGATCCCACCGGCCATGATGCTCTTCGCTTTCCACCCGCGTTCCGGCGGCGTGCCGCGGGCCCCGCGACAGCCGGCGAACCTGTGTACCCGGTGAGACGCAGAACGCAACGCGGGGGCGGGTCGCGGGTGGCGAGGATGGTGGCGGTGCTGCCGATGTCAGTCCTTCGCCACGAGCGGCCTGGGCGCCGTGTCTGCGGTCCGGCCGATCTGCGGCGCGTAGAGCGGCAGGACGAGGCGAAACCAGCCGCGGATCTCCTCGTTGTCCTGCACCTGGCCGGCGCGGGTGCGCGTCGGGCGGGCGACGACGTCGCGGGCGAGATAGGCCTGGAGAATGAAGCGGTCGAAGTTGTAGCCGACGAGGCCGCCGACCGCGAATTGGCCGGTCCTCTGGTAGTTGCGGTAGAGCGGATCGCGGCGGTCCACCGCGAGGTCGAGGGAGCCGTAGGCGACCGGGCCGATCTCGAACCTCCCGAACTTCCTGACCAGCGTCAAATCGAGGCCGAGCCCGTCCGCTTGGCCGATCGGCCCGAGCGCCTGCCCGACGGGGCCGCCGAAGCGGACTCGCGGATCCACGGTCAGGCCGTACGAGAGCGCGGCGGTGATGTTGTAGCTGCCGTCGCCGACATAGGTGGCCGCGAAGGATTGGCGGATGGTCGCCGAGGCGGTCTGCGGCAGGATCGGCGTGCCGGCGAGGCCGAGGCCGAGCGAGCCGCGGTCGCTCAGCGGCAGGTAGGCGCCGAGCAGGTAGGAGACGCCGAAGCCGTTTCCGAGATTCCAGGCCAGGGAGGCCGCGAGCAGCGGATTGGACAGCACGCTGACGTCGCGGTTCGGCAGCGGCGCGGGGTTGCGGGTGCTGATGAGGGCGACCGGGAACGAGACGACCGGCCGAACCTGCGCGCCGAAGAGTGTGTAGGGCGAGGCCCAGACCAGGAACGGGATGTTGCCCATCGCGTCCGGCGCGTTCGGCCGGTCGGCGCGGCCGGCGGTGAAGGTATTGACGGCGATCACGATCCCGGTCGGCAGGGGATAGCCAGCCGTGAGGCCGACCTGCTCGCCGGCGCGCGTCGCCGGAGCTGCATGGGCCGTTGCCGCGCTTCCCGCCAGAATCAAGCACGCCGTGACGACACGCAGGAGGCCCCCACTATGCAGCATCTCTCTGCCTTGTCTTGTTTCATTCGTGTCGATGGCTGGTGATGTGTGCTTATATATTTCATTAGTAGTGTGTCTCCGCAAATTGCGTCGATTTGTAAAGATTTGATCGCTCGGTACCTTTGCGCAACACTTGATCGAAAATATGATTTCCAATGACGGCGAGGGCAGGCGCAGTGTTGCGGGGCGTCTTCCTGCATGGTGTCATGACGTGATCTATAATCGATGGCTCGCCGTCGCCTGCCGGGCCGGCCTCCCCCCGCGCCGCGAAACGGCCTCAATCCGGGCGCCCCGAGACGCGTCAATCGGGACAGCTTGGCCTGAGCGCCGCGACCGGCGAGAATGCGCGGCGCCGTGAGGGGTGGCGGGGAAGGGGTTCGAGGGGCGGGCAGCGCGGATGACGCAGATCGAGCGCTACATATTCAGGATCGCGCTCGGGGCCTTCCTCACCTGCCTGATCGGCCTCACCGGCACGATCTGGGTGACGCAGGCCCTGCGCGAACTCGACCTCGTCACAGCCAAGGGGCAGACGCTCCTCGTCTTCCTGTTCATCACCGCGCTGTCGCTGCCGACGCTGATCACGGTGATCGCGCCGGTCGCGCTGTTCATCGCCTGCATCTACGCGCTCAATAAGCTCAACGGCGATTCCGAACTCATCGTGATGTCGGCCGCCGGCATGCCGCCGCGCCAGTTGCTGCGCCCCTTCGCGACTTTGGCCTTCGCCGTCAGCGTCGTGGTCGCCTTCCTGACGATCCAGGTAATGCCCTCCTCGTTTCAGGAGCTGCGCGACGTGCTGACGCGGGTGCGCGGCGACTT
>JAGTAM010000172.1 GCA_023422485.1 Pseudomonadota bacterium
AAGCCGCCGGCCATGATCGTCATGCCGTCGCGCAGCAGGCCGGCGAGCGCCGCCTTCGGATCCGGGTAGACCTTCTTCATCGACAGCGTCCCTTCCTCGTCTTCCGCGGTCGCGGGCGTCGCCAAGCTTCGGGCTTCACGACTCGGCGCTCGGCCGCAGTCCCGATCGATGGCGATCGGGTGTGCAACGCAAGGCCGTTTTCGTCAAACCGGCGACGCATTTATGCGCGATGCAAAATCCCCGTGCCGTAACCGACCGCCGGGTCGGAGGGCGCATCCGTCCTCTCTCGACAGGGCGGGTCGCACCATCCACCGCATTGCGGATCGGTCTGCCCTCGGTCGCGAGACAGAAGGAACGGAACCGGCTAAGCATCCGGATCGCACGGCTCGTCACGCCGATGTGGCTCGGCCGAACCCGGTCCGCATCGCCCGCCCACGGAGTGTAATGTCGCTGCGCCGCACCCTTTCCGCCCTCGGACTCGGGCTTCTTGCCACGGTATTGGTGGCTGCCTGCCTTCCGTGGTCGGTCGAGGCGCCCGCGGCCGCCCGCTTCGTGAGCCGGGGACTGCAGCAGAGCTGGGGCGTGACCCTCGCCGCGAAGGGGCCCACGGAGGTGGTGCTGCTCCCGCTTCCGCGTGTCGTCTTCCGCGACATTCGCCTCTCCGAAGGCGATGCGGCCGGGCCGGTTCTGGCCTCGGGCGGAAACCTGTCGCTTCAACTCGGCCTCGCCGCCCTGCTTACCGGCCGTGTCGAAGTCGACTCCCTGACCCTCGACGGCGCCGACGTGACTCTGCCGCAGGCGGCCGGGGATACCCGATGGTCCGGCGCTTTCGAGCGGCTGACCCATAGCATTGCCGGCGAGGACGGGGAGCGGCCTCGGCGGATCATCCTGACGCGTTGCGCGGTCACGGGCCTCGACCCGCGGGACGCGGCGCTGCGCACGATCCGCGACGTCGATCTTACGGTCTCCTGGCCCGCCTGGAGTGACAGCCTCGCTTTGACCGGAGGTTTCCGCTTCAGCGACGGCAGCGCCCGGATCACCCTCGCGGGTCTGCGGCCTCACGCCCTTCTCTCGGGAGGCGTGAGCCCATACACCGCCGCCGTGATATGGCCCGCCGGCTCATTCAACGCCGAGGGCAGCGGCAGCCTGCGCGACGGTCTGAGAGCATCCGGCACGGGCCGCCTCCAGACGCGCTCGCTCCACGAAACGCTGGCGCTCCTCGGCGGCAGCCTCCCCCTCTCGCCTTTCGTCGAAGATTTTTCCGTGGAGGGGAGCTTCGAGGCCGGCTCGGGCCAGATCCAGTTTCCCAATGTGACCGTCCGCAGCGGCGGCAACAGTCTCGAAGGGGCGGGCTCGGCCGTCCTCGGTCCGCGGCGCACCGCAGTGCAAGCCACGCTCGCCGCCGAGACTCTCAACCTCTCGCCCCTGCTTGCCGGCATTCTACGGCTGACGGGCTTCGATCACGCCGACGACGCGTCCTGGCGTGCGCGGTCGCTCGACCTCCGACCCTTCATCGGAGGAGATCTCGACCTGCGGATCTCCGCCGGCAACGCGCGGATCGGGCCGGTGCAGCTGACGGATCTCGCCTCCAGCGTCCTCGTCCGCGAGGACGGCATCGAAGCCTCCCTCGGCCGTGCCAACCTGAGCGGCGGAATGGTCAAGGGCCGCGTCTCCTTCGTTTCCGACGAGGGGGACGCAGCCCCGACCCGGATCAAGGCGCAGGGAAGCTTCGACGGGCTCGATCTCGGCGCTCTCATGGACGATGTCGGGCAGTCCCGCTGGATGGTCGGGGCGACGCGGGGGAGCCTCGTCCTGGAGGCCGCAGGCCACGATGTCGGGACTGTGGCCCGATCCGTGTCAGGTCGGGTCGCGCTGGAGAGCGAGGACGGCGCCCTGTCGGGGCTCGACCTCGCCGATGTGATCCACCGCGGCGGCGCGATGGCGCCGGGGGCGCTGGCGCGGCGCAACGGGCGTACGCCGTTCGAGAATGCCGCCGTGACGCTGCTGTTTGCCGACGGCGTCGGCGAGATCGTCGAAGGCCGGCTCGCCTCCCGCACCCTCGGCGCCTCGCTGAACGGCCGGGTCGCCCTGGCTGACCGCCGCTTCCAGGCTCGGGCCGAGATCAAACCGCGGACGGATGCCTCGGCCGACGGCGCGCCGCCCGCGGCCACATTGTTCGAGATCGCCGGTCCCTGGAATGCGGTGAGCGTGCGAGCGAGTGCGGAGCCGCGTCCTGGCAAAGACGATGCCCGCCACAACGCCGTCTCCGACGCGGTCCGCCGGCCCGGCGCGGACCTGCCCCTCGGCATCCGCGCCTACGCGCCGTCGAACGCGTCAGCGGGGCCGTGATGGCCTGACGGGCCGATTTTTCCGGCATTCCGCCTCCGGTCGATCGCCCCGGTGCCGTTAGCCGTTATCGCGAGGCGAAGCCGAAACGATCCAGGGCGCGACATCTCCGGAGAAGGTCACGCCGCTGGATCGCTCCGCTGACGGAAAAGCGACGAGTTTCAAAGCGATCGAACGCGACCGGTCTCAGGAATTGCCGCTCGCAGCTCCGGCCGCCGAGGTTCCGCCCGAGCCGTTGCCACCCTTGGCCTTATCGAAGGCGCGGCGGACGAGATCGGTGCCGACCTCCAGCGCCGCGTCGAGGGCCCGCTGCGACAGGGTGCCGGCCTCCACCGTCTCGCCGGCATAGAGCGGTTGATCGAGTGCGACGGCATCGCCGCGGGTGACGCGCAGACGGCCGACCTCGCGGCCCTGCTCGACCGGCGCGACGAGCGGCCCCTGGTAGACGACCTTGGCCGTGACCCGATCCGTGGCGCCGCGGGGGAGCAGCAGGCGCACCGGCTTCTTGGCCACCACCGGCACCGAGCCTTTCTCGCCGCCGAAGACGGAGACGTCGGCCACGGTCTCGTTCGCAGCGAAGACCTGCCGCGGCTCGAAGGCGCGGAAACCCCATTCCATCATCTTTCGGGTCTCCGCCGCACGGTCGCGGGCGGTCTTCAGGCCCGAGACGACCATGATCAGCCGCTGGCCGTTCTGCACCGCCGAGCCGGTGAGCGCGTAGCCCGATTCTTCGAGATAGCCGGTCTTCAGACCGTCGGCGCCGATGTCGAGGGTCAGGAGCGGGTTGCGGTTCTGCTGCTTGATCTTGTTCCAGGTGAACTCACGCTCGGAGTAGATCTTGTAGAATTCCGGGTAGTTGTCGATCAGGTACTGGGCGATCCGCGCCATGTCGCGGGCCGTCACCTTCTGGTCCGGGGCCGAGTACCCGGTCGCGTTGCGGAAGGTCGAGCGCGTCAGCCCGATCTCCTTGGCGCGCTGGTTCATCATCCCGGCGAAGGCCTCCTCGGTGCCGGCCATGTTCTCGGCGATGGTGATCGCCGCGTCGTTGCCCGACTGTACGATCAGCCCGCGCAGGAGGTCGGAGAGCTTGATGCGGCTGTTCACCTGGGCGAACATCGAGGAGCCGCCACCCCCTGCCCCGCCGCGGCGCCATGCGTCCTCGGTCACCGTGAATTCGGTGTCCATGGACAGGCGCCCCTCCTTGATGGCGCGGAACACGATTTCCGCGGTCATCAGCTTGGCCATGCTCGCCGGAGAAAACGGTTCGTCGGCCGCCTTCTCGAACAGAACCGAGCCGGATTCGGCATCGATCAGGATCGCGTGGATGGCCGCGGTCTGAAAGCTTTGGGCCTGCGAGGGCAGCGGAGGGAGGACGGCGCAGAAGATCGCAGCCAGCATCCCCGCGAGCGCGCAACGCGCCGCTCGGAACCGTGTCTCACCCATTTCCGCCTCTCCCGCGAACCGCTTTCTGCCCGTCCCCGCCAAGCGTGACCTTAGCCTGGATACAATCCGATATCGAAGGCAAAGTTCGATTTCGCACCGCGTCATGACGGCACCGCGGAGCCTCGTGCGCGCTTGTGGAAAACAGGGGCAAATCCCATATCAAACCCATGGAATTCCGAGACTTTCACCCCATCAAAACGCTTGGCGTCCGGGCCCGCCGCCCGGCGGCGCCGGCCACTGCCGGCGCGGCGCGGGACCTCTGGCGGACGCTGCCTCTCGAAGGAACGTTCGAGGTCGTCTACGAGGATGCTCGCGGAGCCTGGACGACCCGCACCCTGGACGCGCGCGAGCTGAAGCTCGGGCCCGGCCGCACCCTGCTCGGCGGAACCGACCGGGCGCACGGCCTCTATCGCGGGTTGCGCGCCGACCGCATCCGGCGGCTGACCGAGCCTACCTCCGGCACGCGCATCGAGACCGGCATCCTCGATTGGCTGCTGGCTCGCGCCGAGGCGCAGCGGAAGGCGCATAGGCCCCGCCGAGCGGCGTGAGCGGGCGAAGTTTTCCCGCTTCCCCGCAATCGCGTGGGGACAAGAGGCCTCCCGTCGTCTCGCGATCACGCGAGACCTTCGGTATAGCCGGTTCATGGAACTGATCTCCGCAACGCAGGCCTTGTCCGACGCCTGTGCCCGGCTCGCCGCGCAGCCCTTCGTCACCGTCGATACGGAGTTCATGCGCGAGACGACCTATTATCCGAAGCTCTGCCTGATTCAGATGGCGGGTCCGGACGGCTTCGCCTGCCTCGTCGATCCGCTCGCGAAAGATCTCGATCTCAAGCCGTTCTTCGACCTGATGGCCGACGAAAGCACCGTGAAGGTGTTTCACTCGGCCCGGCAGGATCTGGAAATCATCTGGCTGCTCGGTGGGCTCCTGCCGCACCCCTTCTTCGACACGCAGGTCGCGGCCATGGTCTGCGGCTATGGGGACTCGGTCTCCTACGAACAGCTCGTCAACGACGTCGCCAAGGCGCGTATCGACAAATCCTCCCGCTTCACCGACTGGTCGCGCCGCCCCCTCTCCGAGGCTCAGCTCGCCTACGCCCTCTCCGACGTTACCCACCTCGTGACGATCTATCAGGTGCTCGCCGCCGAACTGGTACGCACCGACCGCGGCCTCTGGCTCGACGAGGAGATGGCGGTCCTGACCTCGCCCGAGACCTATCAGGCGGAACCGGCCCAGGCCTGGCGCCGGCTCTCGGGCCGGATGCGCAAGCCACGCGAGATCGCGGTGCTGATGGAAGTCGCCGGCTGGCGCGAGGCGGAGGCGCAGAGCCGCAACGTGCCCCGCGGCCGCATCCTCAAGGACGAGGCGGTGATCGACATCGCCACCGCCGGGCCGCGCAGCGTCGAGGCGCTCGGGCGTCTGCGCACCATTCCCGCCGGCTTCGAGCGCTCGCGCACCGGCACCGAGATCCTCGCCGCCGTCGAGCGGGGTTTCAACCGTGACCTGTCGCAGATCGCGCTGCCGGAGCGCAGCCGCTCGCGCGGCGGCGGCAGCGGCGCGCTGGTGGATCTCCTCAAGGTGCTGCTCAAGGCGGTGGCCGAGGCGGAGGGCGTGGCACCCAAGATCATCGCCACCGTGGACGATCTGGAAGCGCTGGCCGAGGATGACGCGGCGGACGTGGCCGTGCTTCAAGGCTGGCGCCGCAGCCTGTTCGGCGACAAGGCCCTCGCACTCAAGCACGGGCGGATGGCGCTCTCGGTGGAGCGCGGGCGAGTGACCGTGCGAGAGCTGACGTAACCACGTCGTTTCGCGCGAGCCTGCTCATTCGCGGGCTCTCCGGCGTGACCCCGGCCGTCGGAGAAGGCGTTCAAGAAGTGTGTGTGTGTGTCACCGTCGGATCTTGGCGGCGGAACCAGTGTGACGTAGTTCGGGATTAAGTGGCAAATCGATTTGCCTTTCATTCCCGGTCGCTGTCGCCTGCCTGATGTTCGAGCCGAACGAAGTTCTCCAGGTTCAGAGCGGCCGCGGCGCTCTGTCCGCGGAAGGGATCGCGCCGGTCAAGGTCCGCTACAAGCTCGTCGTGGAGCGGCGCGACGGCATCGTCCGCGCGCATGGCAGCGTGACCGGCCGCCACAGCGCCCTGCACCCGCTCTGGCTCACGCCGGACGCGACCCTGCATCTGAAGGACGCGCGCCTCCTGGCCGTGTCGCTGACCGATCTCGTGGGCGATACCGCCGAGTTCGAGAGTACCGAACCGGTTGCGCGAGGCTGAGACCCGCCGGACAGTGGCTTCGACCTTTGTGCCGCGCGTACCCTGATCAATGACGCTCGCCCCTCCGCCGACGACCCGTGATGCCAACGCCCATGTCGTGCTCGCGGTGCGGCCACCCTTCGACTGGACGCATCTTGAGCGCTTCTTCGCCGATCATGCGAGTCCCGGCGTCGAGATCGTGACTTCCGGCCGCTACGCGCGCACGTTCAGCATCGATGGGCGGCGCGGCACGCTATCCGTCATGCCCGAAGCCGACACTCTGTCGGTGCGCATCCGCGGCGTCGATTTGCAGCCCGCCCGCGGCGCCGTCCTGGCACGGGTTCGGGCGATGTTCGATCTCGACACCGACCCGCGGGCGGTCTTCGATGGCCTCGGGCGTGACCCGCTCACCGCCACCCTCGTCGCGCGCCGGCCCGGCCTTCGCATGCCGGGGGCCTTCGACGGGTTCGAACTGGCGGTGCGGGCGATCCTCGGGCAGCAGGTCTCGGTCGCCGCCGCCACGCGCCTCGCCGGCCGCCTCGTGGCCGCCTTCGGCACCCCCCTCACGCCGGAGGAGCAGGGCGAGGAATCGGGCCTGACCCACCTGTTTCCGACGCCGGAACAGCTTCTGGAGGCCGAGATCTCGCTCGTGCTCAACATGCCCCGCGCCCGCGGCCGGGCGATCCAGGGGCTTGCGGCGGCGATGCGGGCGACGCCCGACCTGTTCGCGCCGGGCGGGCGGCTCGACGATACCGTCAGCCGGCTCAAGGCCCTGCCCGGCATCGGCGAGTGGACAGCGCACTACGTCGCCATGCGCGCGATGGCACAGGCCGACGCCTTCCCGGCGGGCGATGTCGGGCTGATGCGCGCCCTCGATATCGGTGCCGGGCGGCCGAGCCGCGCCGGGCTTCTCGCCCGCGCGGAAGCATGGCGGCCCTGGCGCGCCTATGCCGCGATCCATCTCTGGGCCGAGGATGCCGCGCGGAGGACGCCATGACGATCCGGGATCCCGCCGCCGCCGACGAGAGCGGCTGGCGCCGGCTCTGGGCCGGCAACCTCGCCATCTACGGAGAGGACCTCGCCGAGGCGGTGACCGCCGCGACGTGGCGGCGCATCCTGGATCCGGCCTCGCCGGTCTTCGCGCGGTTCGCGGAGGCGGACGGGACGCTCGTGGGCATGACGGTCAACGTCCTGCATGAGGGGACGTGGACGGCCGCGCCGATCTGCTATCTGGAGGATCTCTTCGTCGCCTCCGAGGCGCGCGGTGCCGGGATCGGCCGGGCGCTGATCGCCGATCTCGTCGCGATGGGGACGGCGAAGGGCTGGTCGCGTCTCTACTGGCACACGAAGAGCGGGAATGTGCAGGCGCGGCGGCTCTACGAGCGCTTCGTCGCAGCCGACGATTTCTGCCGTTACCGCCTCGTCCTCTGATCGTTAACGCCTCGTTTACCATGGCCGCATCACGGTCGAGTTCAGGGGAGAGAGCCATGAACCGACGAGTCGGCCGTAGTTTCGATGTCCTCAGCGAGGCGCAGCTCCGGGCCGGGCGCACCGCCGCCCGCCGGGTCGCGCCGGACGCCCTGACCCCGCAGGCGGGGCCGCGGCCGATCGCCCATCTTCTCGACACGATCCAACAGGTGGCCGAAGCCGCGACCGGCGAGCGCAGCTTCCTGCATGTCGGCACCCCGGCGTCGCGGAAGGGGTGAGGGCGAGCGCATCGCGTCGAACGGTGGCTGCCGGCTTTCGGACATAGACAATGCGCGGCCGGACGGATGGAGAGTCGATCAGGCGGCGGGCACGCCGCCCAGTTCGACCAGCACGATCTCCGGCGGCACGCCGAGCCGGATGCCCACCCTGCTGACACCGAGGCCGCCGGAGACGATCAGGTGGCGCCCCTCCTCGACCACGTGGCCGTAGGCGAAGCGCTGGCCGTAGCGGGAGAGCAGCAGCGGCGAGTAGCCGAGCACGCGGATCTGGCCGCCATGGGTATGGCCCGACAGCGTGAGCGAGACACGATCCGGCATGTTCACGAAGATGTCGGGCTCGTGCGCCATCAGGATCACCGGCGCCGTATCGGTCACCTGCGCGAGCGTCGCCGGAATGTCGGCGAGGCTGCGGCGGCTGCCGATCGGCAGGAACGGCTCCTGGTCTGCCAGGCCGGCGATCCAGAATGGCCGGCCGCCCTGGACGAGCCGCACCGCATCGTTTTCCAGGACCGGAATACCGCGCGCTTCGAGCAGGCGGCGGACCTCGACCGGTCCCCTGCCCGCCAGCATCGCCGCGCGGTCGTCCCACCAATCGTGATTGCCGAGGACGGCGTAGGTCCCGAGCGGAGCGCGCAGCCCTTCGGCGAGCCGCGCGAAATCGGCAAGCGGCACCCGGTGCCACGTCACCTTCCGTCCCGCCGGATAATCGCCGAGCAGGAGGATCAGGTCGGGCGTCAGGGCGTTCGTCGCCGCGATGATCTCGGCGACGCGGTCGAGCGGCATGTATGGCTCGCCGACATGGACATCCGCGAGCACGGCGATGCGAAGGCGCAGGTCGGGATTCCAGCCCGGCGGCGTCAGGCTGTAGCGTGTCAGCGCCAGCCGGAAACGCGGTTCGACGAGGAAGGCGTACGCGCCTCCGGAGCCGAGCGTCAGCACCGACGCGCCGAAACCGCCCAGAACCTGCCTGCGGGTCGTCAGCATGCGCATGCCGCCGGAGCCGACGGGGCTGCGGCGGCGCCCAGCCTCAGTCGACGGGCTCGTCCTCGTGTACGAAGCGGACGGCGTTCCGGGCTTCCGGCTTGGCGCGGGATGCCTTGACGGCGCTGCGACTGACATGGACGGCGGCGGCCAGCGCCGGCAGGGCCACGGGGCGGAAGCTCTCGCGATCCCCGGCCACGGTCACCGGGGCGGTGCTGCCCGGCTCTGCCGCGAAGGTCGGGGTTCGGCTGGGGGCGTACATGGGTCCTGTCCTGTTTGCGCTTCGGGACGGCCGGTGCGCGGCCGCGTCGAGTGGGTCTCACGCCTCGCTTGTGGGGCGAGGAGGCCCTTTACACACCCTCGTCGTGGCAAGATTGCGAAGATGCCGACTTATCCTTGATTCATCCGGTGACATGAACGGAAGCTTAAGGCAGCCGAAATGCCGGACATTCGAGCAAGCCGACAAATCGGGCACCGGGCCGCGTCACTTTTCAGTCACGCGTTAGTGCACTGCACTATAGCCCGTCTTGCAATGCCCTCTGTCGATTTACATCCGAAGAGCCGGCGACTTGATCCCGGCGCCGAGCGCTCCCGCCCTCACGCTGCCGGGCCCGGTTGCAGGCCTTCATGGGTGATCCAGGACGCCGTGCGGTCGAGGGCGCGGGTCAGGCGTTCGAACAGTGTGTCGATCTCGTCCGGTTCGATCACCAGCGGCGGGCAGACGGCGATGCGGTCGCCGGCCAGAAAGCGCACGATCAGTCCCTCATCCTGGGCGAAGGCGACGCAGCGTGCCGCCACGCCTGCCTTCGGCTCAAATTGGCGTTTCGAGGGCTTGTCGGCCACGATCTCGATGCCGCCGATCAGGCCCATGCCGCGTGCCTCGCCCACCAGCGGGTGATCGGCCAGCCGCGCCAGGGCCGCCTGGAAGTGCGGGGCCCGCTCGGCGGCGCGCTCGACGATGCGATCGCGCCGGTAGATGTGGAGTGCGCGGTTGGCGACCGCACAGGCGACCGGATGTCCGGAATAGGTGGTGCCGTGGCCGAAGCCGCCGAGCTTGACGCTCTCGTCCAGCATCGCCCGGTAGAGCGGCTCGTCGATGCTGATGCCGCCGAGAGGCAGGTAGCCGGAGGTCAGCGCCTTGGCGAAGGACAGGGTGTGCGGGCGCATTCCGAGGGCCTCGCCGCCGAACCACGTGCCGAGGCGGCCGAAGCCGCAGATCACTTCGTCGGCGACGAGGCGCACGTCGTAGCGATCGAGCACCGTCTGGATCGCCGGGAAGTAGCCGGCGGGCGGCACGATGGCGCCGCCCGCGCCCATCACCGGCTCGGCGAAGAAGGCAGCGACGGTATCCGGGTCCTCGGCAAGGATCTGCGCCTCGAGTTCCGCGGCGAGGCGCTGCGAATAGGCTTCCTCGGTCTCGCCGGCCTCGGCGCCGCGGTAATGGTGCGGGCAGGCCGTGTGCAGAAAGCCGGTGATCGGCAGGTCCCAGTCGGCGTGGTTGGCGGGAAGGCCGGTGAGCGAGGCGGTGGCGACGGTGACGCCATGATAGCCCTTCCTGCGGGCGATGATCTTCTTCTTGCGCGGGCGCCCGAGCGCGTTGTTCATGTACCAGAGCAACTTGACCTGCGCGTCGTTGGCCTCCGAGCCCGACGAGGTGAAGAAGATCTTCGAGGTCGGAACCGGCATCAGCTCCTTGAGCGTCTCGGCCAGCTCGATCGCCGGATCGTGGCTGCGGCCTGAGAACAGATGCGCGAAGGGCAGCCGGCCCATCTGCTCGGCGGCGGCCTCGACAAGTTCCTCGTTGCCGTAGCCGAGGGCCGTGCACCACAGCCCGGCCATGCCTTCGAGGTAGGGGCGCCCGTCGGTGTCGTAGACCCAGACGCCGTGACCCCGTTCCAGCACCAGGGGACCGGTCTCGCGGAAGGTCGAGAGGTTGGTGTAGGGATGGATCAGGGTCTCGACGTCGCGGGCGGCGATGTTCGACAGCATGATACGGCAGCCGTAAAGACTACGCCGACAGGATGCGCCGGCAGCGTCGCCACACTAACGGCCGCAATCTCCCTCAGGAAGGCGCCGTCCGCTTTCCACGAAGACGCAACGACCGCTCGTGATGCTCGATCCGGCCACCTTCGTCGCCGCACCCGCTCCGGGCCGCGCCTGCGGTCCCTGCACGCTCTGCTGCAAGGTCTACAACGTGCCCGCGGTCGAGAGTCCGGCGGGACGGTGGTGCCGGCATGTCCGCACGGGCGGCGGATGCGGCATCCATGCGGAGCGGCCCGGCCATTGCCGGGCCTTCCACTGCCTCTGGATGACGGAAGCCTGGATCGGGCCCGAGTGGCGGCCGGATCGGGCCAAGATGGTGCTCAGCCTCGACCCGGTGACACGGTTCCTGAACGTGCAGGTCGATCCGGGCCAGGCCGGGGCGTGGAAGCGCGCGCCCTATCATGACCAGTTGCGTCGCTGGGCGGCGGCCTCGCTGCCGCAGCGGCGCTACGTGCTCGTCCACGTGAACGCGCTGACGACGGTCGTCTTGCCCGATCGGGACGTGCCGCTGGGCACCTTCGCGCTGGGTGACCGGCTCGTGGCGCGCGAGCGGATGGGACCAGCGGGACCGACCGCGGACGTGGAGAAGATCTCGCAGCCGGTCTGATTCCCGATCCGCCTGGATCGATCAGGTCATGCAGCGGCCCGGTACCATGCGGCGCGCCTCGGGCCCGACGAGGGAGCTGAGCGGGGTCTCGCAGCCTTCTTTCGTCAGGCGGCGGGGCTTGGGCGGAAGCTCCTCCTGCGCCGAGCGGGTCGGCATCGTCTCCGTGCGCGTCGACGGACGCGGCGCCGTCGCGACATGGATCGGGTAGAGGGCCGTGGAGTAGGGGCGCATGCCCGGCAGGGGCGTTGCGGGCGTCTCGTAGGCGACGCGCGGAGCGGTCGGAGCGCCCATCGCATCGGCCTCCTGCCGCACGACCGGCAGCAGAATCAGCGTCAGGATCGCAGCGGGAACACTCACACCGAGGACGAAGCCGGTCCGAAGCATCTTTGCGATCTCCGATGGGAGCTTGACAGGTTGTTATCACAACGCTGCTTTCGGATCTCCGGTTCCTTCACTGTCCCGCTTCGGATCAAGTCAGTATTCTAGCCTCAGCCGGCGATGTCGCCGCCGCGCTAGCCCCAGGAGCCGAATCGCTGCGATCGTGGCAAAAACGCATCTGTGGATGAAAAATCGACGTTCTGGTGTGGCTTCCGGAACTCAGCCGGCCGACATTCGTTGATGAAGCACCCGGCCACCTGGTCCTCCCCGCATTCCCCTTGTGCATCGGCCGGAACCTCTTCACGGGTCGGACAATGGTCCGGCCCGTTTTTTCTTGCCCTAGGGCATCGGCCCGAAAGGTGGGAACCGGCTTTCGGAAAAAGCCGATGCGGCACAAGAACCTGGAGCATCATGCTGGATCCGATATCCAGCACGATGCTCTAGTCCTTCGCTTCGGACCCCCAAGTGGTCTCGCGACCTGCGGCTGGGATGGAGTGATGATCGCCGCGCGAGCCTGACGTGCCGCCAAGAACAGCTGCCAAGAAAAAAGGCGCCGACCTTGCGGCCAGCGCCCTTTCGAGAGCGTCGGAGTTCAGCTCAGGCGTTGTGCGCCTCGCGGCGGCGCGCGCTCTGCTGGAAGAACAGCGCCTGACTGATCACTGCCGAGACGTTGGCAGGCTGGAACGGCTTGGCGATGAGGAAGGCCGGCTCCGGCCGCTCGCCGGTGAGGAAGCGCTCAGGATAGGCGGTGATGAAGATTACCGGCACCTCGAAGGTCTTCAGCAGATCGTTGACCGCATCCAGGCCCGACGAACCGTCGGCGAGCTGGATGTCGGCGAGGATCAGGCCGGGGCGCTTGTTCTCGGAGGCGATCTTCACCGCCTCGCTCCGGGTGCGCGCCACGCCGATGACGTTGTGGCCGAGTCCCTCCACCAGGGCTTCGAGATCCATGGCGATGAGCGGCTCGTCCTCGATGATCAGGATCTCGGTCGCCATGTCGGCAGCGAGTTCGCGGCCCGCCTCGTCCACCAGATCGCGCACCTTGTTCACATCCACATCGAGGATCACGCCCGCATCTTCCTCGGAGAAGCCTTCGAGGCACGAGAGCAGGAAGGCTTGGCGCGGGAGCGGCGTGATCTGGCCGAGCCGGACTTCGGCCGGCAAATCGTGCTGCACCTGATCGCTGTGGCCGTTGACGGAGAGCGAATTCCAGATCCGCGTGAAGACGCGGAAGAGGTCGGCCTTGACGTTCGTGCTGCGACCCAGGGTCTCAGGCTCGTTGACCAGCGTCTCGAGTGTTGCGGCGACGTAGGCGTCACCGGCCACCTGGCTGCCCGTGAGCGCGCGCGCATAACGGCGCAGGTACGGAAGGTGCTGCACGACCAGTTGTGCTGTCGACATGAGTTCCCCTGAGCCTCTTCGCTCTTCGTTATCGATGCGCCCCTAACGCGGGGGCTCGACGTCCGTTCCTGACCCATGCGGAACCCTGGCCGCATGGCCGCGTTGCTGCAGCAGCCATGACTCATGTCAAGCTGCAAGACAATCGCAGCGGATGTGGCGGCAAGGGGATCTTGAAAGCATGAACGAGGACGAGCCGGCCGGCACGTTCCCATCCGGGGACCGGCCCACTCGGGTGCGTGGCGAAAACGGTTTGAATGACCAGACGCAGCGTCGCATCGGAAACCATCTGCGCGCGCTTTACGATTCCGTCGTGCAGCAGCCAATCCCCGACCAATTCCGTGATCTGATTGCGCGGCTTGAGGATAATGGGCCGAAATCGGGGGAACCGAGTGGTCCCTGACGCTGTCTCGCGATGCTCGTCGAACGGTTCGAGCCGCACCCGGGATCGGGGCGGCTCGTTTGTCAGGTGATGATCACAAGGTCGGCGAACGGCCGCGCATCAGGCCGATGACGGCCGAGATCGCGAACAGCACGATCGCGACGAAGAACACGAGCTTGGCGGCCTCCATGGCCGTGCCGGCGATGCCGCCGAAGCCCAGCAGGGCTGCGACGAGGGCAACCACCAGGAACGTAACTGCCCACCCGAGCATGTCGAACTTCCTTCCAACAACTGGCGCGGCCCGTGCCGCCGCCTCTTGGAAGCAATAACGCCAAGTTTTCGCCGCAAGTTCCTTTTGCCGCCGCGATGACGTGAAGGGTTTATTACGAACCGCGTGCGACGGTCGCAGGCCCTCGGAACCGACTGGCAAAGCCGGCCGTTCGTCACCATCTTACGACAAGACGACGACCAGACTTGATGATGTGAAGGAGGCCTCTGGCGTGCCCGCACAGAAAAAGCCCTTAGTTCCCGGTGTTGCACAGGCGAAAGCCGTTTTGGAGGCTGCCGCCCGGCTCGTGTCGTCGCTTGCGCCGCAGCCGGTTCTGCAGCCCGTTCCCGTCCGGGTGAAATCCGCTCGCCGCCGCTGAGGCAGCCAGCCACCCGTCGAATCCCCCCATTCGATCGCAGCAACGCGATCAATTTCAGCGCCGTCCCTTCGGGCGGCGTTTTTTCTTGGCATCGGGCTTTCCGCCGATCGTCGCGCGGTCGCCGCTTCGGACGCGGTGCCGCACCGGCCTGAACGATGCCGATCTTCGGGATCCGCAGCTGGAAAAGCCATTTCCTCGTGCAGTAAGGCAGTGTTCGCCCGTATCTGCGTGGTCTTCCGAAATTGTCACTGCCACGACCGACGGCCTAGCTGACGGACGGGCGATCCGTTCGGCTGGTCTTGCTTCGAGGGCGGACACACTCGCACGCGCCGGAGCGAAGGGGCAGCGGGATGGAGTTCGGCAAGCGTAGGCCCGGAGCGGTGGCGGCGAGAGGTGCCGTCGGTCAGGCCCCGGTGCCGCGAACCCGATTGCCGCGCCGACGCGTCCTCGCGACCGCCGTCCTGGGCCTGCTGATCGGTATCGGCGCGACGAGTGCAGCGACGATCGTACGGGCTTCCGAGCGCGGCCTGCTCAACGGCTTGTTCGAAACGATCTTCGGTGGCGCCAGCGCTGCTCCCGAGCCGGTCGCGAAGCCCATGCCCAGGGCGCCCCGTCGCTACGCGTCGCTGCCCGATACCCGGTCCGCCGCAGGGCAGCGCCTCGTGCAGCGCACGCCCCGCCTCGATGCGCGTCCGGTGCGGCAGGGCCGCCGAGAGCGGGCCGTCGCGCCCGCTTCCTTCGCCAACGGAACGCGGACCGTCTGCGTACGCCGCTGTGACGGGTACGTGTTTCCCCTGGGCCGCCTTCAGAAGCGGGCAGATCTTGCCGTTCACGCGGCCGCCTGCGCCGCCGCCTGCCCGAGCGCGCAGACCGACCTGTTCACCCTGGCGCCAGGCCGGTTCGAGATGGAGCAATCGGCCGGTCTCGACGGCCGGCCCTACCTGCGCACCGCCTCGGCCAATCTCTATCGCCGCACCCGCGTCGAGAATTGCTCGTGCCAGCCGTCGGGCGTCGCGGGACCGTTGCTGCCCCTGGCCGACGACCGCACCCTGCGCCCAGGCGACGTGATCGCCTCGGAAGAGGGGGCCGATCTCGTCGCCGGCCCCTCCCGCTCGGGGCCGCGGCTCGTCGATTACCGGGTCGCGGCCCTGAGCCCGCGCGGCCGCGGCGCCATCGAGGAGCGGGTCGGAGCCCTGCGTCGCGATGCGGCGCAGGCGGCGTTCCAGGACGTGCTGCGCGCCACGCAGTCCGGATCCCGCCGCCTGCGCGTGGCTGAAGCGCAGACCATGAATCTTCGGTTCGACATGGCTTCCACGGGCTTCGCGCCGGTCGTCTCCCGCGGCGAAGGCTTCGCCCCGGTCCGCGTGGTGGCGCCCTCGCCGTTCGGGCATTGATCGACGCTTTACGGGGCAGGCCGCGAGTTGGCGAAAGCGCCGGGCTGTCGTAGGCGGGCGGCACCGTCGTCGTTTGAAGTCGTCCCCATGAGTGAACCGTCCGCGGACGCGCAAGACCCCTCCCCCGGTTTCGAGAGCGCTCTGCCGGCGCCCGAGCGGACCGAGACGTTGAGCCCCCTCGTGCGGCGGCGGATCTGCCCCAATGGCGGCCCCTTCACCGCGAGCGGGACCTGCAGCTACATCGTCGGGCACGGTCGGGTGGCGGTGATCGATCCGGGACCGGGCGAGGTCGGGCATATCGAGGGTCTGCTGGCCTCGCTCGAGGGCGAGCGGGTCGCGGCCATCGTCGTAACCCACACCCACCGCGACCATTCTCCGGGCGCGCGCCTGCTCCAGACGCGCACAGGCGCGCCGATCGTCGGATGCGGTCCGCACCGGGCCGCGCGGCAGCTTGCCGAGAACGAGCTGCCTGCCCTCGATGCCAGCGCCGACCGTGAGCACCGGCCCGACCGGGAACTGGCGGATGGCGAGAGCCTGACCGGCGAGGGATGGACGCTGACCGCGGTGGCGACTCCCGGTCACACCATGAACCATCTCGCCTTCGCCCTGCCCGAGGAGAACGTGCTGTTCTCCGGCGACCATGTGATGGCGTGGTCGACCTCCATCGTCGCGCCGCCCGATGGGTCGATGCGGGCCTACATGGACTCGCTGGATCGCCTGCGCGAACGCAGCGAGACGCTGTACTGGCCGGGCCATGGCGGGCCGGTGCGTGATCCGCGCCGCTTCGTGCGCGGGCTTGCCGCCCATCGACGCCAGCGCGAGGCGGCGATCCGCGCCCGGCTCGAGGCGGGCGACCAGAACATCGCGGCGATCGTCGGAACCGTCTACCAAGGCCTCGCTCCGCACCTGCGCGGTGCGGCGGCCTTGTCCGTCTTCGCCCATCTCGAGGATCTGGTGGAGCGCGGCCTCGCCGTCACCGACGGGCCGCCCCTGCTCGGGGGAACGTTCCGGCCCGCCTGAGGGGCCGCACGGCGCCCGCCGGTGCCGCCTATTTCAGGGCGATGGCGAGGTTGGCGACCTCGTCCAGGTAGGAGCGGATGCGGTCGGCGTTGTCGCCGAAGTCGCGGTCTCCGATCCGAGAGGCCGAGCGCACGTCGATGCGGGCGCCGTCCGCCCGCGGATGCACCCGCACCGTGATGTCCGCGGGCAGGTTCAGGATCCGGGTATGGGCCACGGCCTCGATGCGGCCGTTGCCGATCCGTCCGCCGGGCCGGATCGCCTCGATGATCTGCCACTTGCGATTCACCGCCGCCTTGCGTGCCAGCTCGAAGGCTTCGTCGGCTTCAACGTCGAGGGTCAGCGGGGCGATCTGCGGATAGGCCGCCCGTTGCGCGTCCCGCGTCGCCGGTCCGGGCTCGGGCGGATAGCGACCGTCGCGGGCGGCGAAGGCGAGGCGTGAGCGTGAGAAGGCGGGCGGGCGCTCGGTATCCGTCGAGACATCCGTGAGGGCGGGCAGGCGCACACCCTTGAGCGCGGCATAAGCCGGATAGGCCAGGACGAGGCTCGCCAGGAACAGGCCGCCGACCGCCGCGCCGAGCCCGCCCGCGCCGTCGCGCCAGACCCGCACCATCGCGAACAGGGCGAAGGCCACCGCGACGACGGAGAGGATGATCCCGCTGCCGAGCACGGCGAGGGCCGGCGTCGGCTCAGCCGACGGGCTGCGCACGATCAGGACCGCCATGGCGGTGACGATCAGGGAGAACAGGGCCAGCGTCCGCGCATAGCGGCCGGCCCGCGTCACCGGTTCCTCGAGAAGCTGACGACGCATGACCCTGGATGACGCGATGGAATACGAGATGCGGACTGATTGCCGAGCAGTCTACAGGTTGGGGGTGAACCGCGCCACTCGGCTGCCCGGCGCGAAACCCTCTGCTACAAGCTGGACGGACATGTCCGAGCGTCAAGCCCGTCCCGCGTCGAGCGCCGAACCCGTGGATCCCCTGCGGGTCTGGTTCCGGTTCATCCGTCTCAGCCGGCGCGTCACGGCGGCCGTGGCTGGGGAACTGAGAGAGCTCGGCCTTTCGATTCCGCAATTCGACGTGCTGTCGACCCTGAGCGAGCGCGAAGGGCTGACGCAGCAGGAGCTGGCCGCGCGGCTCTATGTTACGAAAGGCAATGTGTCGGGGTTGATCGATCGTCTCGTCGAGGCCGGGCTCGTCGAGCGGCGTCCGATTCCCGGCGACCGACGCTCCCACGCGCTTCATCTGACTCCGGCAGGGGCCGAGATCGCAGCCCGAGGGATCACCGCTCAGGCTGCCTATGTCGCGCGGACACTCGGGCAACTCGACGAGGCCGAACTCCGTCTCTTCGAAGACCTCGTCGTCAAATGGCGCGAACTGGCGCGGGCCGATACGGTGGTCTGAAAGCAGGCATAAAAACAAACAGACGCCTGAGGCGCCCGTAGTTGAAATTATAATTCAATTTTTCGAAGGGCCGGGCGGTCGAGCGCGAGCGACACGCCCGGAGCCGCCTCGGCCGGATTAGGCCTCGCCCGTGCGGCCCGTCGATTGGCCGCCTTTGCGGCCGGCCGAAGAGGCCAATTCACGATCTTGCGAGAAGGACCGCTTCTCGGCGGGCACCGAACGACCGCCCTTACTGGCGATCTCGCGCTGCCGTTCGATATTCATGGAAGCGAAACCTCGCTTCGAGGTGGAATTACCAGATGCCATCAGCGCCTCCTCAGGCAAAATCTTCACACCCTCCTCAACCGTCATCCCTTTCGATTGTTCCTTGGCCGTATCGGTGACCGCGGTCCGGGAAACACCTGTTTCGTCCAAACGTTAGCTCTGCTCTCACTCGCGCATTGCGCGGAGTTGTGAACAGGTCTCCACAGGCCGTCCAGCACCCTCAGGAGCCAGGATGACGAACCGATATATGGTAAAGCGTTCGCTCGTGGCCAAGTCCGTGGCCAAGTCCGCAGCCGAGTCCGCAGCCGGGTCCACCTCGGCGCACGGGATGGCCGATCTTCCCGAGCCGAACCGGACGCCGTTGCCGGCGATGCCCGCGCCGGAAGACAGCCTGACACCGACGACGAACGAGGATCCTGTCGATTCGCCGCAGCCGAATGCGAGCGCCAAACGCGGTCCGCCGGGCTCCGGCGAACTCGGGCTGTCCACCCGTCGAGAGTCGTGAGTGCCAGCACTATCGTGCCTTTGTTGAGCCTCCGTCAGCGCAGTCTGCTTGAGTCCGAAGCATGCGAAGACGCGACGGTTTTGACACGACCCGCCGGTGCGTCTACCCGCTCGCCTTTCCGCCTGCAGTCCTGGAGGCGGATCGGAGCGTGTCCATGACCCTCGACAACGAGGTGACGTCCCTACGGCAGGTGCCGTTGTTTCGCGAGGTGGAGCCGTCGCGCCTCAAGCTTCTCGCTTTCACCAGTGAGCGGGTGCATTTCGAGGCGGGACAGGCCTTCTTCGCGCGCGGCGAGGCCGCCGACGCCGCCTACCTCATCCTCGAAGGGTCCGCTGCGGTCTCCATCGACGGTCCGATGGGCCCGGTGCGCCTCGCTCTGCTCGGCCCCAACGCCCTTCTCGGCGAGATGGGCATCCTGGCCGATCAACCGCGCTCGGCGACCGTGATCGCCGACACGCCCACCACGGCCCTGCGGATCGACCGCGACGTGTTCATCGAGCTGCTCGCCCAGTTTCCGCAGATCGGCATCGCCGTCATGCGTGAACTCGCGTTGCGTCTGGAGCAGACCAATCAGCGCTTGGCCGAGCGAGCCGGCAGCGCCTGAAAGAGGCAGGTCCGGACCCGCCGAGACACCGCGCGAAAAGCTGCCTTCACGCTCGGCGGAAGGCGGACCTCCGGATCAGGGTGTCGGATAGGTGATGAATTCCATGAGCGAGCCGTCCGGATCGCGGAAGTAGACGCTCACCCCCGGCCCGGCCGCGCCGTTGCGCTCGACCGGACCCAGCTCGACCGCGACGCCGTGGGCGGCAAGATGCGCCATCGCCTCCTCGATCGTGCCAGACCAGCGGAAGCACAGGTCGCTGCCGCCGGGCATGACGGGTTCGCGGGCGCGCGGCGTGCCGATCTGGCCAGGGCCGTGCACGTTGAGCTGAACGCCACCGAAGCGAAACACCACGCCCTTGCCGAAAGGGATCACCTCGGCTTGCAGCACGTCGCGGTAGAACGCCGTCGCGCGCTCCCAGTCGGAGACGTGGATGACGCAATGGTCGAGATGGATCGCCGGCGCGAGCGTCGCGATCGCGGCGCCGGCCTCGCCGACGAGTTGGGTCTCGGTCTCAGGCATCCTTCCCCTCCGGCTCACGCGGTTGTGCGCTGCAGATAAGGCGGCGCTTGCCTTCGACGAGGCGGCCTCACGGCAACGTTCCTCACCCGATGCGGCCCTGAAGTCACACCCGATCGGCCCTCGGGCGAGTAGTCATGGCCGATGATGTGCAACGCTAACCCGCCCTTCGCGGCGGCGACAGGAGCCGCCATGGCAGCCCCCAAAACCGCCGGCACGGCCGCTTTCACCCCGGTTCGGATGGCGACCCGCCGCGTGATGCTCGCCGCGATCTGCCTCGTCCCGCTCGCGGCCTGTCAATCGTCGAAGCCGGGTCCGATGGCCGGCGGCGATGATGATGCCGCCTGGTACATCGGCACGATGCCCGACAAGCCGTTCGACGTGCCGCTGGTCGACCGGTCGCGGATCGACCCGAAATACCGCCGCCAGGAGGTCGCCTATAACGGCCCCGAGGCGCCGGGGACGATTGTGGTCGATATCGACAAGCGCCAGCTCGCCCTGGTTCAGGAAGGGGGCACGGCGCTTCAATACGGTGTCGGCGTCGGCAAGGCTGGCTTCTCGTGGAAGGGCGACGCGCGGATCGGGCGCAAGGGCGTGTGGCCGGATTGGAGTCCGACCACGACGATGGTCTCGCTCAATCCCGGTATCGAGCGCTCGCGCAAGGGCGGCCTCGACAACCCGCTCGGCGCGCGCGCGCTCTACCTCTACAACGGCAACCGCGACACGCTCTTCCGCATCCACGGCACCAACGAGCCCTGGAGCATCGGCGAGCAGATGTCCTCGGGATGCGTGCGCATGCTCAACGAGGATATCGTCGATCTCTATGAGCGCGTCCCCGTCGGCGCCCGCGTGGTGGTGAAGCGCAGCGGCAAGTACCGCGTTTGATCGAGGGCCGGACCGATCCGGTCGGCGTCGGGGAACCTTCCGCGCTCGTCGAGCGTCGTTAACCTGCGGCCAAGCTTGGCCGCGGGAACGCGCCCGATCACCTGTCCATGACTATCACCATCTCGCATCTCCAGCCGATCATCGCGATCCTGGCGGGCATTCTGATCCTGATCGCGCCGCGGCTGCTGAACTACATCGTCGCGATCTACCTGATCGTCGTCGGGCTCATCGGGCTAGGCGTCCTGCGTCACTTTTCGTGACCGGGAAGAGGCGCCGCGAAATTAGAGACGGCGTCGTTCGGCCGTGCGGCCGCGCGTCGGCATTCGGATTGTGCAGCGCGATCCGGACCGTTTCGGGCGCTTCCGCGTCGGGGCGCACTCCCCTTTTTCGACGGGCGCACTAGGCTCTGACAGAGCCATCACATCGTCACTCCTCACCGAGGAGTGGCATGAAGCTTATCCTTGCACTGCGACAGGAGATGCGCCACGCCCGCGTGAGCGGCGCTCAGGTCGCCGGATCCGTCCAGCGGAGAGACTGATGACGAAATGGGTCTATTCCTTCGGTGACGGCAAGGCCG
>JAGTAM010000197.1 GCA_023422485.1 Pseudomonadota bacterium
GGCCGCTGCGGGTCTCGGACAGTCCGGTGATCGACTGGCGGATGCCGGCCCAGGGGCTCTGGTCGGGGGTCAGCGTCCGGCAGGCGGCGATCACCGCATCGACATGCGGCTTGCCCGCGAGCGTCGCCGGATCGAGGCGCCAGGTCGCCGCGAAGGCGCGGTTGGCCACCGTCAGGCGTCCGTCGGCGCCGAACACAGCCACCGGCTCCTTGAGCGCCTCCAGGGTCTCGGCCTGCTCCTTCATCAGCGCGTCGTAGCGCGAGGCGAGCTTCATGCTCTCCGAGACGTCGTGGTAGAGATAGGTCAGGCCGCCCTGCGGGTTGGGGTCGGCGACGACGCGGAGCGTTCGCCCGTCGGGCAGGTACCAGGGCGTGTCGGTCGGCTCGACCGCGCGGTAGGCGGCGAGCACGTCCGCCTTCCACGAGCGGAAATCGGCCTGCTCGGGCAGCTTGCGGGCGGCGCGCAGGCGGTCGAGGATCTCGCCGTCGAGCGGGCGGCCCTCGAGGAAGGCGGGGTCGAGGTCCCACAGGCGCTGATAGGCGGCGTTGTGGAAGATCAGGCGCTGGCGCGCATCGAACATCGCCACCGCGGTCGGCAGCTGGTCGAGGGTGCGCACGTTGGCATCCATCTGCCGCTGCAGGTCGGCCCGCACGCTCTCCAGCTCCGAGACATCGACGGCGATGCCGACGCGGCCGGTCTCCAGGGTGCTCTCGCTGACGTCGAGGGTGCGGCGCGCGCCCGCCACCACCGCTGAGAGGCGCAACGGCTGCGGCGCGAGGCCGTGCCGCCGCGGCTGACGGGCGATCTGCTCGCGGGCGCCGCGGTCGAGCAGTTCCAAGCCGTGGCTCAGGGCGGTGTCGCGGCTCGGGGCCTCGACGGCGGCGGCGTAGGCGGCGTTGACGAAGGCGAGCGCCCCGTCCGGCGTCCGGTGCCAGACCGGCTGCGGAATCGCGTCGAGCAGGCCCGCAAGCGCGGCGAGGCGGCTTTTGGCCTCGTCCAGGGTCTGGCGCAGCTCGATCAGCTCGCGGCGCTCCTCGGTGGTCTCGCGCAGGCGCAGCAGCGCTCGGCCGCCCACCGCCTGCCCCTGCGCCTCGATGAAGCGCCCGGCGAGGCTGCGCAGGTTCGTCCGGAAGCCGGTGCCGCGCTCACGCAACGTGGCGACCGCCGCCTCGAGCAGCTGTGCGTCCTGGGGGGTGAGCCAAGTGCCGAAGGTCAGCAGGTGCCGGGAGGCGCCCTGGATCCCGCGAGCGTCCTGACCCCGAAGCTCCTGATTGCGAAGATCTTGATTGCGAAGATCCTGGGCGAAGCCGGCATTGCCGACGATGCTCGGCTCGCCGCGCCCGGCCCAGGCGATGAGCACCTGATGCTCGGAATGGAGCAGCATCTCGGCCCGGTCGTGCGCGCCCCGGAGCTGGGCGAGTTCGTCCTGAAGCGCCCGCTCCTTGCGCGTCCAGCCGACGCGCTCGCGCAGATAGACCAGCGACAGGATGGTCGCGAACAGGATGAGGCCGAGGACGACGGCGAGGCCGGCAACGTTGTGCGTCTGCATCGCTCCCAGCATCGGCCTCGCTTCGATGGACGGAGCCCCCTCGGCGAGTGCCGCGACCGGCGCCGCGACGACGAGGACGCCGACGCGCGACAGGACGCGCGCCGCCCGTTCCAGACCCATGTCCGCCCCCACCCCATACCCGGCGCTCCGCGGCGCTCGCGCCCACGGCTCGGAAAGCTCACCGAACACGCCGGGCAAATGCCTGCCGCCGCAACCGGCTTGCCGCCGCCGCGCAGGCACCTGCTTGCGAAGATTCGCGCCACTGTAACGCGGGGTCGATTCCGGCTGGAAGCGCCTTTATCGCCCTGAGCGGGTCGGCCCTGCATTCCGGCGGCACACAGCACCCAAAAGCCACACCATCGAAATGGTCTCTTGACGCAGTCTTAGGAATGACCGCCGCCCCAAATGGGGTCATGATCCTAAGTCAAGGCCCCGATGCGGCCGTGAAAACAGTTTCGCCGAAGTCGCGATGGCCGGCCGGGGCTGGCGATAGCTGACGCATAGAACGAGAGAAGCCCGGCCATGGCCGGGCTTCTTGCGTGAATCTTACGGCAAAGCCGATTGCGCCGGCGACCCGGCTTCCTGAACGAAGCCGGATGCTTGGACGCCGATCAGTAGCGGTAGTGCTCCGGCTTGAACGGGCCGGCTTGCGGCACGCCGATATAGGCGGCCTGATCGGGGCGCAGCTTCGAGAGCTTCACGCCGATCTTCTCGAGGTGCAGGGCCGCGACCTTCTCATCGAGGGTCTTGGGCAGCGTGTAGACATGCCGCTCGTACTTGCCCGGGTTGGTCCACAGCTCGATCTGGGCGAGCGTCTGGTTGGTGAAGGAGGCCGACATCACGAAGGACGGATGGCCCGTCGCGTTGCCGAGGTTCACCAGGCGGCCCTCCGAGAGGAGGATGATGCGGTGGCCGTCGGCGAACTCGATCTCGTCGACCTGCGGCTTGATGTTGGTCCACTTGAGGTTCTTCAGGCCCGCGACCTGGATCTCATTGTCGAAGTGGCCGATGTTGCACACGATGGCGCGGTCCTTCATCGCCCGCATGTGCTCGATCGTGATGATGTCCTTGTTGCCGGTGGCCGTCACGAAGATGTCGGCGCGCGGCGCGGCCTCTTCCATGGTGACGACCTCGTAGCCTTCCATCGCCGCCTGCAGGGCGCAGATCGGATCGATCTCGGAGACGAGCACGCGGCAGCCGGCGTTGCGGAGCGAAGCGGCCGAGCCCTTGCCCACGTCGCCGAAGCCCGCGACCATGGCGACCTTGCCGGCCATCATCACGTCGGTGCCGCGGCGGATGCCGTCGACCAGCGACTCCTTGCAGCCGTAGAGGTTGTCGAACTTCGACTTGGTGACCGAGTCGTTCACGTTGATCGCCGGGAAGAGCAGCTTGCCCTCCTTGGCGAGGTTGTAGAGGCGGTGCACGCCCGTGGTGGTCTCCTCGGAGACGCCCTTGATCGAGTCGGCGAGACCCGCGAACCAGCCCTTCGGCTTCTCGGCGAGCTTCTTCTTCAGGAGCGCGAAGAAGATCTCCTCCTCCTCCGACTCCGGCTTGTCGAGGAAGGCGGTGTCGCCGTTCTCGGCGCGCAGGCCGAGGTGGACGAACATGGTGGCGTCGCCGCCGTCGTCGAGGATCATGTTCGGCATGCCGCCGTCATGCCAGTCGAACAGGCGCGAGGTGTAGTCCCAGTACTCCTCCAGGGTCTCGCCCTTCACGGCGAAGACCGGGATGCCGGCAGCCGCGATGGCGGCGGCGGCGTGGTCCTGGGTCGAGTAGATGTTGCACGACACCCAGCGGATGTCGGCGCCGAGCGCCTTCAGGGTCTCGATCAGCACCGCCGTCTGAATCGTCATGTGCAGCGAGCCGGCGATCTTGGCGCCCTTGAGCGGCTGGCTCGCGCCGTACTCGGCGCGGGTCGCCATCAGGCCCGGCATCTCGGTCTCCGCGATCGAGATCTCCTTGCGGCCGTAATCGGCCAGCCCGATGTCGCGAACGATGTAATCCTTGGCAGCTGCCATCTCGGTATCCCTTTTCAGTCGCGGCCGGCGCGAAACGGCCAGTCGTTCCGGCACTTCCGTTCCGGCACTTCGGCCCGGCGCATCGGCCGGTTCACCCGGCCGGGTCGGCCGTCCCTGTAGCAGGGCGCGGCTTACGGAGCAATCAAGACATAAAGATGTCTTTATGCGTTTCATTCCAGGGTGGAGCGGTGATGCTGTCCGTGCGACGCTCGAGCTGCAGCTGGTCGAACTGCGCCGGACAGGTCATGGGCGATGGCTGGCCGGAGATTCCTCGTTCGATCAAGATTGCTTCGGGCCAGGACGATGCGCACGAGCCAGAAAGTCATGTCGCGTGCGACCAATCGCCGGGGCAGCTCCGATCGAGGTGCGGCAGGCTGGATAGCCGCTCTTACACAATGCAACGCCGGTCAGCTGCACCCTTGCCTATCGATCGGCTGCGTTGGCTAACTCATGGAAACGATATAGTCGGGGACTAAAATTGCGCAAATTTGACTTTTAACCAGACTAGCGAACGGATGCTTGATCTGCCAGTAAATATTCGACAACGAGAGCTATTCTTATCACTATGTATATGCAAGATAATATAAAAAATACAAACATGATTTTGTAAAACCCATCAAGTTCCATGTAAATAATTTGTCGTATGGATTTAAATGCAAATAATAATAATGTCAAAATAAATAAGATAGATAAGCGATTTTGGTCCCTCTTTAATACATCACGAATATACTTGGTGTTAGTAGGCGAAGATAATTTTGCGATAGTGGCTCCACCGGCTCGTTGGTTCAGCTTTAAGCCTATTAGAAAGCAGAAAATCATGACCGGTTGTGCTATGAGCTCAGCTTCTTGAAAAATTTTACTTAGAATTGCTAACGATATTCCGAACAAAATGGTTACATCTACAATAATCCTAAAAACCAGTTTTTCTCTATAGCTATTCATAAAAATCCATCCCTCGCTTCACAATTCAATCGAAGGCGTGTCGAATTTCCGCGTCAGGATCTAATGAGCTAAATTTATAAATCAGGAGCTGTGAATCGATTGAAAATCTTGGGCAAAAGGGCGAAGCGACCGACACGCTTTTTATGTTCAGTCTGCTTCAAGTTGATCGGCTCTGCATTCAGGTTGGCTCGTCCCGCAATTGCCGCCGAATGATCTTGCCGCTCGTCGTCATCGGCAGGGTCTCGCGGAAGCTGAGCGACCGCGGCACCTCGTGGGCGGAGAGCCGACCCTTGGCGAAAGCGAGGATTTCGGCGGCGAGCGCTTCGGAGGGCGAGAAGCCGGCGCGCAGGGTGACGAACGCCTTCACGACCTCGGTGCGCAGCGGGTCGGGTACGCCGACCGCGGCGGCGAGCGCCACCGCCGGGTGGGCGCAGAGGCAGGCTTCGATTTCGGCCGGGCCGATCCGGTAGGCCGCCGAGGTGATGAGGTCGTCCTCGCGGCCGACGAAGCGGATATAGCCGTCCGCGTCGCGCCGCGCCTGGTCGCCGGTCATCCACCAGCCGTCGCGAAACTTTTTGGCGGTCGCCTCGGGTTGATTCCAGTAGCCGAGGAACAGCACCGGATCGGGGGCGCGCACGGCGATCTCGCCGGTCTCGTCGCTATTCGCCTCGGTTCCGTCCGCGCGCAGCACCGCGACGCGGTGGCCCGGCACCGGCTTGCCGGTGGCCCCGGGCCGCGCCACGCCGATCCGCGCGCTGGAGGCGAGAACGAGGTTGCACTCGGTCTGGCCATAGGCCTCGCCGATGGTGAGGCCGAGCGCGTCGTGCGCCCATTCGAAGGTCTCGGCTCCGAGCGCCTCGCCGGCGGAGGCGATGTTGCGCAGGGCGGAGAGATCGAAGGTCTCGCGCGGGTTCGCGACGCCGCGCAGCATCCGCAGTGCGGTCGGCGGCAGGAAGGCGTGGGTCACGCCGAGATCGGCCATCAGCCGGAACGCCGCTTCCGGCTCGAACCGGCCCGAGGCCTTCGCGACCACCGGCATGCCGAGGCGGAGCGACGGCATCAGCACATTGAGCAGGCCGCCGGCCCAGGCCCAGTCGGAGGGCGTCCACATCAGCCCGGTCCCTTTTTCGGGAAAGCCGTGCATCAGGGTCCAGCCCGGCAGGTGGCCGAGCAGGACCCGGTGGCCGTGCAGCGCCCCCTTGGCCAACCCGGTCGTGCCGGAGGTGTAGATCATCAGGGCCGGATCGTCCGGCCCGGTCTCACGTGTCTCGAACTGGTCCGGGGCGCTCGCCAAAACCGCCGAAAAGGCCTCCGCGGGCCCGTCTGCTCCATCGACCGAGAGGATCGTGGCGAGATCCGGCAGGTCGGCGCGCAGCCGCTCCAGCTTGGCCAGCCCGGCCGCATCGGTGACGACGGCCCGCGTGCCGGAATCGGCGAGGCGGTGGCGCAGGGCCTCGACGCCGAACAGGCCGGCGAGCGGGAGCGCGATCGCGCCGAGCCGGTAGGTGGCGAAGTGGGTCACCACGACCGCCGCCGATTGCGGCAGCAGCACCGCGACCCGGTCGCCCGGTCCGATCCCGCGCGCCGCGAGTGCCGCCGCGAGCCGCAGCGAATCGGAGCGAAGACGGCCGTAGCTCACCGGCTCGGGCCGGTCGTCGGCCGCCAGGACGAGAAGTGCGGTGCGGTCGGGCTCGCTCAGCGCCCAGCGGTCGCAGACGTCGGCCGCGATGTTGGTGCGCTCCGGGATCTCCCAGCGGAAATCCGCGACAAGTCGTTCGTAAGTGTCGGCTGGCTCCGGCACGGCCATGTCCTCGAACCTGCGGCGGCCCCCGGCGCCGGTCCTGCTTCGTCCGGCCGCGCAGCGTCGCAGCGGGGCCGATCGCGTCTCATCCGCTCTGGCTGGAGCCGGCACAATCCGCGCTCGACACGCAGTCTTGCGGGCCCGATCTCGCGGGCCCAATCTCGCGGGCTCAGCCTTCGCGCTGCGGGAAGCCACCGCGGAAGGCGAAATCGGTGATCGGGCGGCGGGCGTTCGGACGCTCCTTGGCGCGCTGCTCCTCCGTCAATTCTGCCCAGGGCGTCGCGCGCCCGACCGCGTAGGCCGCTTCGACCCGATGATGCTCGGGCACGTTCAGCACCGTCACCGCCCGCTCCTTGTCGAAGCCGCCCATGCCGTGGACGTGCCAGCCCTGGCGGTTGGCCTGGAGCGCGAAGGCAAGCGAGGCGGCCCCCGCATCGAGCGAGTGGCTGGCGGACGGCTTGAATTCGTCGCCGACCTTCATCCGGCTGTTCGAGACGAGGATGACGAGGGCGCCCGTATCCTTGGCCCATTTCTGGTTGCCCGGCACCAGGAGGTCGAAGAAGGCGTCCCATTCCGGCGTGCCGCGCAGCGCGTAGAGGAAGCGCCAGGGCTGCGAATTGTAGGCCGAAGGCGACCAGCGCGCCGCCTCGAACATCTTGAACAGCTCGGCCTCGGGCACCGCCTCGCCGGTGAAGGCACGCGGCGACCAGCGCTCGGCGAAGATCGGTTCGATGGTGTGGTCGGGCGTGCGGGTCACGGGACAGGTCGGCTCTTCGGTCACCGGGGGCGGTCTCCCTGGTCTGGCAGAATTTTAGGTTTGGCAGGAATTTGGTGCGGCGCACGATATGGCAGTGCACAAGCGCGGGCTAGGGGGGCGGTGTTGCCGCGCTCCTCTCTGCGCGCGAGAACGACGTGCGAGATCGACGTGGATGACAACGGCGCGACGAGGATGCCCGTGAGCGAGACCGGCCCGACCCCCCTCCTGCTGCGCACGGACCACGACGGCGTCGCCACCCTGACGCTCAACCGACCGGGAGCCCGCAACGCCCTCTCGCTCGGCCTGCTCGAAGCCCTGCGCGACGCCTTCGCCGGTCTTGCGGAGGACGGGAGCGTGCGCGCCGTGGTGCTGGCGGCAGCGGGCCCCGCCTTCTGCGCCGGCCACGACCTCAAGGAGATGACCGGCTATCGCGGGGAGGCCGACCGCGGCGCGAAGCGGTTCGAGGCGCTGTTCGCGCTCTGCTCGGACGTGATGATGGCGATCCCCGCCCTGCCGCAGCCGGTGATCGCGGCGGTGGAGGGCGTCGCCACCGCCGCCGGCTGCCAGCTCGTGGCCTCCTGCGATCTCGCGGTGGCGGGGGCGCAGGCGCGCTTCGCCACGCCGGGCGTGCAGATCGGCCTGTTCTGCTCGACGCCGATGGTGGCGCTCTCACGCAATCTCTCGCGCAAGGCGGCAATGCGGATGCTGCTCACCGCCGACATGGCGGATGCGGAAGAGGCGCAGCGCCTCGGCCTCGTCAACGACGTGGTGGAGCCGGGCGGCGCGCTTCCCGCGGCGCAGGCGCTGGCCGCAGGGATCGCGGCGCGCAGCCCCTATACGGTGCGGGTCGGAAAGCGGGCCTTCTACGAGCAACTGGAGATGCCCCTGGCCGAAGCCTACGCCCATGCCGGCCGGGTGATGGCGGAGAACATGCTGGCTCGGGCGGCGGAAGAGGGGATCGCCGCCTTTCTCGAGCGCAGGGGACGCTGAACGCACGAGGGTTCGAACCGATCCTGCCCCGGCGCATTGCCTCCCCGCCGCCCTGAAGCCGACACGAGATCGCGCGAAACAGCCTCATGCTCCTGCGCCGCAATGCCGTCACCCTCCCCGCGCCCGGCCCCGACTCCAAAAAGATCGTGAGCTGGAACCTGCTGCGCCGCACCGGCGCGGCGGTGGATTGCCTCGTCACGCTGATCGAGCAGGAGCGGCCCGACCTGCTGCTGATGCAGGAGGCGACCAAGGAAATCGCCGCCCTGAAGGACCGGGTCGGCGGCGTCTATGCCTGGGCGCAGCTGCCGGGACGCATCCACGGGCTGGCGATGTGGAGCCCGGTCGAATGGGGCAGGCCGCCCGAGATCGTCACCCTGCCCCCGGGCGTGCTGATCGACCGGGTCTGCCAGGTGCTTGATTGGGGCGCGTTCGGCGTCGCCAACGTCCATCTCTCGCACGGGCAGGTTCTGAACCGGCGCCAGCTCCGGCGGATCGAGAGCCATCTGCCGGTCCGCGCGGCGGTGCTCGGCGATTACAACATCGTCGGCCCGGCCCTGCTGCCGGGCTTCCGCGATGTCGGCCCGCGGCGTCCCACCCATGCCATGGTCGACGTGGTGCCCCTGCGGCTCGACCGCTGCCTCGTGCGCGGCCTCGTCTGTCACGAGCGGGCCGTGCTGCCGCGAGGCCTGTCCGACCATCATCCGATCGTGGTGCGCCTCTCGCCCGCACCGGAGGGCGCCGCCGCGGTCGGCCGGCTCAGAGGTATGGCAGAAGCAGTCGGACGGCTGCGTCGCGCAGGCGCACGGGGAGCAGGCGGGCGTCGAGGTCGTCCAGCGTCAGGCGGGTCTGGCGCTTCCCCATGATGAAGGCTTCGAGCCTTCGAGCGAGCTCCGTGTCGTAGACCTCGACGTTCAATTCGAAGTTCAGACGGAAACTGCGCGAATCCCAGTTCGCGCTGCCGATGAAGCACCATTGCCCGTCGACGGTCATCGCCTTCGAATGGTCGAACGGCGGCCCATCGATCCAGATCCGCACGCCGCTCTTGAGCAGTGGGTCGATATGGCCGCGGGTCGCCCAATCGACGAAGCGATGGTCGCTCTTCTTGGGGATGACCACGTCGACCTCGATGCCACGGGTCGCCGCAAGGCACAGCGCGTTCACGATGAGGTCGTTGGGCAGGAAATACGGCGTCGTCAGCCGGATCGATTCCTTCGCGCAGGTGATCGCCTGGAGGATCACGGTGGCGATCTTCTCGATGTCGGCGTCGGGGCCCGAGGTGACGACGCGGGCGGTGACCGCGCCGGCCGGCGCGAGAGGCGGCAGCCACGCCTCGCCGTCCAGTTCCTCGTCGGCCACGAACAGCCAGTCGGCGATGAAAGCCTGCGTCAGGTGCTCGACCACCGGCCCCTCGATCCGGAAATGGGTGTCGCGGATCGGAAAGTCGGGCTTCTGGGCGACGCGGTTGCCGTCGGAGATGTTGACGCCGCCGGTGAAGGCGACGCGTCCGTCGATGATCAGCAGCTTCTTGTGCGTGCGCAGGTTCAGGAAGGGCATCCGCCAGGGCAGCGCGGAATGCATGAACAGGCCCGCCGGCACCCCGAGCCGACGCAGGCGCCGCCACGCCGCCGGGAAGAAGTAGCCGCTGCCGATGCCGTCGAGGATGACGCGCACCTCGGCACCCCGGTCCTGGGCCGCCTTCAGCGCGTCGCAAAAGGCCCGGCCGATCGCGTCGTCGCGAAAGATGTAGCTCGACAGGGCGACGCTGGTACGGGCCTCGCCGATCGCCGCCAGCATCGCCGGATAGGCCTCGTCGCCGTTGCGAAACATCGCGAAGCGGTTGCCCGCCACCGTCGGCAGGCCGGTGATCGCCTGCACCGCCCGGTCGAGGGCGCGGTAGGGCTCGGGCACGTGGGCGGAGGGCTGCGGCGTGTCGTCGACGGTCTGCGAGGGGCGCCGCTTCAGCCGCCGGGCGCGTCGCTCGACCCGGTTGATGCCGAAGGTGATGTAGAGGAGGCTGCCGAAGACCGGCGCGAGCCAGGCCAGCCCGATCCAGCCGATCGCCGCGCCGACCACTCGCTTGCGCAGCAGCACGTGGACGCTGACGCCCACTGAGATCACGAGGCCGATGGCTGCGACGATCTCGGTGCGAAGCGAGGCCGTCGTGCCGAGCCATCGGGTGAGAACTTCTTCCACCGGTCCGCCTGCCGCCCTGCCCTGTCGGGGAATGGCCGAGGAGATAAGCCAAGCCTGGGGCGGCGAACAGGCGCCTCGCCACAGAATGCCGCTCCGTGCTAGAACAAACCTCGAACGGGAGCCGGCACGGCCGCCGCCTTTCGAAAGCCTTCACCATCTTGTCCTCAGGTGGTCGCACACGCCTCCCGAGGGTCAGGTCTCATACCGTCGAGCATGTCCGCGCGCGCCGCTCCCCGCGTCTTCACGATTCCTCCCGGCGCCCCGTTCCTGCCGACGCTGGCGGAGGCGCTGGTCTCCGGCCGCCTGGTCGGCGCGGTCGGCCGGGATCCCCTCGCGCTCGCCGCGGTCACGCTCTACCTGCCGACGCAGCGCGCGGTGCGGGCACTCTCGACCGTGCTGGCCCAGCGCCTCGGCGGTGCGGCCCTGCTGCCGCGGATGATCCCGCTCGGCGAGGCCGACGAGGCGGAACTCGACCTCTCCTCCAACACGCTTCTGGAGACGCCGGAAGACCTGCTTTACCCCTCGATCCCCGCGCTCGAGCGCCGGCTGATCCTGGCGCGGCTCGTCCAGAAATGGGCGGAGACGGTGGATCGCGAATTGCTGCCGATCGACGACGAGGTGCCCTTCCTCGTCCCCTCCTCTCCCGCCGATGCGGTGGCGCTCGCCGCCGACCTCGAAGGGCTGATGGACGCGCTCACCGTCGAGGGCCTGCCCTGGAGCGAGATCGCCTCCGCGGTGGAGGCCGAGCATTCGCGCTACTTCCGCCTCACCCTCGACTTCCTGCGGATCGCCGCCGAGCACTGGCCCGATATCCTCGCCGCCCGCTCGCTCGCCGACCCGGCCGCCCGCGCACGGCGCCTCGTGCTGGCCGAGGCCGCCCGGCTCGACCGCGACCGGCCGGACGATCCCGTGATCGTCGCGGGCTCCACCGGTTCGGTCCCGGCGACCGCACGGCTGATCGCGGCGGTGGCCCGCCTCCCCCGCGGCGCCGTGGTGCTGCCGGGGCTCGCCCTGCATCTCGACGAAGAGGGCTGGGAGGCGATCGACGGCGCGGGCGGCACGGGGGAGGAGATCGCCCACGGCCATCCGCAGGCGATCCTGCACGCTCTGACCGGGCAGAGGGGCTTGGCCGCCGGCCGGACGGAGGTCGAGGCCCTCGGCGCGCTCCCGCCCGAGGCGGTGGCGCGGGAAAAGCTGCTGTCGCAGGCCCTGCGTCCGGCCGAGACCACCGATGCCTGGGCTCGGCTCGACCCGGCCGATCGGGTGACCCTCGCGCGGGAAGGGATGGCGGGCCTCGCCGTGGTCGAGGCGGCGGACGAGCGCGAGGAGGCGCTGGTCGCCGCTCTGGCGCTACGCGAGACGCTGGAGACGCCCGGTGCCACCGCCGCGCTCGTTACTCCCGACCGGGGACTGGCCTTGCGCGTCTCGGCCGAACTCGCCCGCTGGGGCATCGCGGCGGAGGATTCGGCGGGCCTGAGCCTCGCCCGCTCGCAGGCAGGCCGCTTCGCCCGGCTCGTCGCCGAACTCGCCGCCGAGGTGTCTCCGGCCCGCGTCATCGCGCTTCTCGCCCATCCCTTCGTCCGGCTGGGGCTGACCCGCAGCGAGGTGGTGCGCGCGGCGGCCGCCCTGGAGATCGGCGGCCTGCGCGGTCCCGCCCCGATCCCGAAGAACAGTTTCGAGGGAATGCGTGCCGCGGTGGCGCTCCAGCGCAACGCCACCGAGCGGGTGCCGCGCGCCAAGAAGCGCCTGAAGCCAATCGACTGGGATCTCGCCGAGCAGATCCTCGACCGGCTGGAGATCGCGCTCGACGCGTTCCGCACCGACCTCCACCCCGC
>JAGTAM010000206.1 GCA_023422485.1 Pseudomonadota bacterium
GGGCGGTGCTGACCGGGCGCGTCGCGCCGCTCGGGGATGGGAGTGCGACGAGCGCCATCGCCAAGGCACCCGTGGAAGGACCCGTCGCGGTGGGGCCGCTCGGTCTCGCGGGCGACGCGCAGGCCGACCGCCGCTTCCATGGCGGCCCGGACAAGGCCGTCCACCATTACGCCCTCGACCATGCCGCCGCGTGGCGCGCGGAGCTGCCGGGCCTGCCCGATCTGCTGGAGCGGCCCGGCGCCTTCGGCGAGAATGTTTCGACCCATGGCCTCACCGAGCATGATGTCTGCGTCGGCGACCTGTGGCGGGCGGGCAGCGCCCTTCTCCAGGTCTCGCAGGCGCGCCAGCCCTGCTTCAAGCTGAACCTGCGCTTCGGCGTGCCGGACATGGCGCGCCGGGTGCAGGCGAGCGGACGCACCGGCTGGTACTACCGGGTGATCGAGGAAGGGTTCGTTGCGGCCGGGGATGCTCTGGAACTGGTCGAGCGCCCGCACCCGGACTGGCCGCTGTCGCGGCTCCTGCACCACCTCTACGTCGACCGTCTCGACGCGGCGGCCCTGCGGGAGATCGCCGGCCTCGCGGCCCTCGCCGAATCCTGGCGTTCACTCGCCGCCCGCAGACTCGCGAGCGGCGCGGTGGAGGATTGGCGCCGCAGGCTCGGGGAAGCGGGCTGAGCCTCACTCCCGCTCGCGGGTGATGTCCGGCGCGTCGGGGTTCTTCATGCCGACGACGTGGTAGCCGGCATCGACGTGGAGGATCTCGCCGGTCATGCCGCGGGACATGTCGGAGAACAGGTAGGCCGCGGTCTCGCCGACCTCCTCGATGGTCACGGTCCGGCGCATCGGCGCGTTGTACTCGTTCCACTTGAGGATGTAGCGGAAGTCGCCGATGCCCGACGCCGCCAGCGTCTTGATCGGCCCGGCCGAGATCGCGTTGACGCGGATCTGCTTCGGCCCGAGATCGGCGGCGAGGTAGCGCACGGAGGCTTCCAGCGCGGCCTTGGCGACGCCCATCACGTTGTAGTGGGGCATCCACTTCTCGGCGCCGTAATAGGTCAGGGTCAGCATCGAGCCGCCCTCGCGCATGATCTTCTCCGCCCGCTGCGCCACCGCGGTGAACGAGTAGCAGGAGATCAGCAGCGACTTGGTGAAGTTCGCCTCCGAGGTCTCGAGGTAGCGCCCCGTCAGCTCGTCCTTGTCGGAGAAGGCGATGCAGTGGACGACGAAATCGATCCCCTCCGGGAACACCTCGGCGGTCGCCGCGAAGGCGGAGTCGATCGAGGCCGGATCGGTGACGTCGCAATGGCCGACCACGTGCGCGTTCAGTTCGCGCGCCAGCGGCTCGACGCGCTTCTTCAGCGCCTCGCCCTGGTAGGTGAAGGCCAGTTCCGCCCCGTGCGCGGCGGCGCTTCGGGCGATGCCCCAGGCGATCGAGCGGTTGTTGGCCACTCCCAGCACCAGCCCGCGCTTGCCCGCGAGCAGCCCGCCCGGCTTCTGTTCCGACATGCGTCACCTTCGCTTCGGCCGCGCGGGCGTCTCTCACGGGACGGCCCTGCGCCGGGGGCTTCCTTAGCGGAGGGTGGCCGGAGGGGGAAGCCTGAAGGCGCTCGCGATCGCCTCAGGGCGATCGTCGTGTTTCTGTTTCGGCCTCTGGCGCCGGCGGCCTCCGCGGATATCCTCGGGCTTTCGCTCCGCTCGACGCCTCGGCAAAGAGCCGAGGCCGCTCCGCAGGCGCTCTTCGCGCCTGCCGTACGGCACGCTCGCTCTTCCAAGACTTCTCGGCCCGCACCCGTTCGGCGAGCCGCGAGGCTGGCCCGACGTGTTATGCCGTCCCGGCCTTCGCCTCGCGGCGGCGGCGGGCATATTCGGTGAGCGCCGCGTCGTCGCCGGCCGGCAGGGCGATGGCGGTGGTGGCGAAGAGGTCGCCGCGGCTGCCGTCCTTCTTCGGCAGGCCCTTGCCGCGCAGGCGGAAGGTGCGGCCGGAACTCGTCATCGCCGGCACCTTCATCTCGACCGCGCCGGTGAGCGTCGGCACCCGCAGGGACCCACCGAGCACCGCGTCCTCCAGCGGCAGATCGACGGTGGCGCGCAGATCCGCGCCGTCCACCTTGAACACCGGATGCGGCAGGACGCGGATGGTCAGCAGCGCGTCGCCCGGTTCGCCGCGGGGGCCGCCCGCGCCGCCCAGGCCGCGCAGGCGGATGGTCTGGCCGTCGACGACGCCCTTGGGGATCATCACGTCGACGTCGCGCCCGCCGGGCAGGCCGATGCGCATCTTCTCCTCGCCCGCGATCTGTTCGAGCGTCACGCTGAGTTCGGCCGCGACATCCTCGCCGCGGGTTGGCCCGCCGCGGGAGAACCCGCCGGCCCCCGCACCGCCGGCGCGGAAGGCCTCGCCGAAGATGTGGCTGATGAAGTCCTCGCCGACCCCGCCGGGCCCGGCCCCCGCGCCACCGCCGCGCCTCTGGGTGAAGCCCTCGAAGTCGAAGCCGCCGCGCCCGCCGCCGAAGCCGGAAAAGCCCTCGAAGCCGGTCGCCCGCGGCTTGCCCTCGGCGTCGATCTCGCCGCGGTCGAACTGCGCGCGCTTCTCCTTGTCGCCGAGGATCTCGTAGGCGGTGTTCGCCTCCGCGAAGCGCTCGGCGGCCTTCGGATCCTTGTTGCTGTCGGGGTGGTACGCCTTGGCGAGCTTGCGGAAGGCCTTCTTGATCTCGGCCTCACCCGCGCCCTTGGGCACACCCAGAACGTCGTAGGGGTTTCGCATCGGGATTCTTTTGTGGGGGTCGCAACCGTGCAGGAATACGGCCTCTGCCGCTTGGCTTCAACGTGGGAAAGAAGTTGCGGTTCTGCAACACCCTTGCGAGCCGATCACCGATCCGCAAGCGGCTTTTTTCGGAGCCCGGTTCGGACGGCCTTAGAAGAGCTTCAGGACTTGGCGTTGCCGGAGGCGCGCAGCCGTTTCAGCTCCCACTCCCCGCCGGAGGGCTTGCAGCCGGTGCCGCGCACGAAGCGGCTGTTGGCGCCCCCGACCACGGTGGCGAGGAAGTCGCGGCAGATCTCGTCACCGGCGACGTAGGGCAGCCCGGTCGGGTTGATCGCGCCGCGCATGGCGGTCTCGGGGTTCTCCCACTTCACCGGGCGCCCGTTGCCCTGCGGATCGAGGGCGACGGAGAGCGCGGCGTGGGCCCGGCGCCAATCCTCGCCGTCGAGGTCGCGTCCGAAGCTCGCGGGCCGCTTCGGGATGCTGCCCGTCACGAGCGGTTCGGGTGCCACCGGCGGCTCCTCCGCCTTGAACGACAGGATCGGCCCGCTGCAGCCGCCGCAGGAGATCACGAGGCCGAGCGCCAAAAGGCCCGCGAGCCGGGCTGCGCCGCCATGCCGGGGCGCGGGCGCCGAACCGGACGCCCCTTCGGCAAAACGCGCACGAGCGAGGGCTTTACACGGACGCAGACGCATTACACCTGAACTCAAGACAGAAACGGGGTCCGACGGGTGTGCTGCCCGACGTCGGTGCCCCCCGACCCGGCTGCCACAGGGACGAAAATGGCCATCGATCGGTTAAGAGAGGGTGATCCCGGCGGAGATCCGGTCCACCCGCAGGATTTCACGTTGTCGTCAGATCCCTGGGCGCTGTTTTCCGCCTGGATGGCCGAGGCGGAGGCCTCGGAGCCCTGCGACGCCAACGCCATGGCGCTCGCCACCGCCGGCCCCGACGGCCTGCCCGACGTGCGGGTGGTGCTCCTGAAGGGCTACGATCCGCGCGGACTCGTCTTCTACACCAACGCCGAATCGGCCAAGGGCGAGCAATTGCGGGCCAACCCGCAGGCGGCGGCGGTGCTGTACTGGAAGTCCCTGGGCCGGCAGATCCGCGCCCGCGGCCCCGTCTCCCCCGTGACGGCCGAGGAGGCCGACGCGTATTTCGAGAGCCGCCACCGCGACAGCCGCATCGGCGCCGTCGCCAGCCGGCAATCGCGCCCGCTCCTCGACCGGCCGACCCTGATGGCCGAGGTCGCCGCCCTGTCCGCGGCCTACGAGAACGGCCCGGTGCCGCGCCCCGAGCACTGGCTCGGCTTCCGCATCGCCCCGGTGCAACTGGAGTTCTGGCAGAACGGTGCCTACCGTCTGCACGACCGCGTCCGCTTCACCCGCGAGGGCGACGGCTGGGCCCGCGCACGGCTCTATCCCTAAATGTCTCCCGCAAAACGCCCGCTGCGCAGTCGTCTCCAGAGCGAGAACGGCCGTTGATCGGGAGTTTTGTGAGGCACTCTGAGTCGCTGCCCTGACCGGAGACGGTCGGGGCCCTTCACGGCATCACCGAGCGGATCGCCGAGATCAGGCCCTCCTCGGTGTAGGGCTTGCGGATGAACAGGCCTTCGGTCGGCACGTCGCCGGGGGCGGGCCGCACCTTGCCCGAGGTGATGACGATGCCGATGTTCGGCCAGCGCCGGTCGATGCAGGCGGCGAGCTTGATGCCGTCGATGCCGAGCGGCATGTCGATGTCGGTCACGACGACGCAGACCGTCTCGCCCGCTTCCTGAAACGCGTCGAGCATGCGGATCGCCTCGTTGCCGTTGCGGGCCTCGCGCACGGCGAATCCCGCCTCGGCGATCAGCTCCAGCGCGGCGTGCCGGATCACGGCATCATCCTCCACGACGAGGACGGTCGGCCTCGTTTCCGCTTCGCTCACGCGCGTCGCATCCCTTGTTCCGCCACCGGTCCGATCACTCGCCCGTTCCCTTGAACCCGCGACCCCTGCCCTGGGGTTGCATGAAGGCCGCGGCAGAACAAGCGCGCAGAGCGGGCGGAGCCGCCCGCTTCCGGGCCGCCGCCTCCGCGGTGCCTTTCGCAATGCAGCGCCGCCCTGGATTTCCGGCAGGGCGCGGCTTATCCCTGGGGCGAAGACCCGCTCAAGCCCGCTTACCGCGGTGCGCGCGGGCAGCGAGGGATCTCGGCCTTGGCCTCATCCAACGACCGTCGACGGGTGATGCTGCTCACCGGCGCGAGCCGCGGCATCGGGCACGCCACCGTCAAGCGCTTCTCCGCCGCGGGCTGGCGCGTCATCACCTGCTCGCGCCACGCCTTTCCCGAGAACTGCCCCTGGGAGATGGGACCGGAGGACCACCTCCAGGTCGATCTCGCCGATGCGGCGGACACGGTGCGCGGCGTGCGGGAGGTGGCCGAGCGGCTCGCCGCCGAGGGCGGCCTGCTGCACGCCCTGGTCAACAATGCCGGCATCTCGCCCAAAGGTCCGGCGGGCGAGCGGCTCGGCGCGCTCACCACCGAGTACGAGGACTGGGCCCGCGTCTTCCAGGTGAACTTCTTCGCGCCGATCCTGCTGGCGCGGGGGCTGTGCGACGAGCTGAAGCGGGCGCGCGGCTCCATCGTCAACGTCACCTCGATCGCCGGCTCACGGGTCCACCCCTTCGCGGGCGCCGCCTACGGCACCTCGAAGGCGGCGCTCGCCGGCCTCACCCGCGAGATGGCCGCGGATTTCGGGCCGCTCGGCGTGCGCGTCAACGCGATCTCGCCCGGCGAAATCGACACCTCGATCCTCTCGCCCGGCACCGACAAGCTGGTGGAGCAGATCCCGCAGCGCCGCCTCGGCACGCCGGACGAGGTCGCCAAGGCGATCTATTTCCTCTGCACCGAGGCTTCCTCCTACGTGAACGGCGCCGAACTCCACATCAACGGCGGCCAGCATGTCTGACCGCCGGGCGGTTCTCGCCGCCCTGCTGTCGCTGATCGCCCTCCCCGCCCTCGCGGCGGGGGATGGGCCCGACGATCGGTCCAAGGTCGAGCCGGTCACGCTGCCCTTCGCGATCAAGGCGATGCGCGGCCCCGACAGCGATGTGGCGCTCGCGGTCGCGACCTCCGGATTGCTGCCGGTCGCCCGTGCCCCCGTCAGTGCCGACCCGAAGGCCACGGCGAGCACCGCGCCGCTTCCCGTCGTCGTGGTTTGGGGCGAGGGCGGCGGCGCCGTGCTCAGCCTCGATGGCGACCGTCTGCGCACCACGCTGATCGGCGCCGAGGCGATCGAGGG